>JANQFD010000112.1 GCA_028278005.1 Chlorobium sp.
TCCGGCCAGCAGTCACCGGTCAATCCGGTCTGCAGGCCCGGCATCCATTCGACCGAACCGTGCATGCCGACATGCACCAGCGCATGAGCATTGAACTCCCGGCTGATCCAGCGGTAGAATGAGATATACTGATGATGCGGTGTGTTTGATTTGTCGAACAGCAGCCTCATCGGGTCACCCTGTACGCCGAGCCGAGGCTGAACTCCGATAAAAACGTTACCGAACCGCACTCCACCGATAAACACTTCTTCCGAGCCTATGGGCACAATTTCGCCGGGGAAATTCTGCCACCGTTCCTCGATACGTTCACGCTCTTTTGACGTGGTGAGCTCCCTGTACTTCTCCCCGTTAATCTTCAGAGCGTCCGGTTTGCCGTTCTGGTACTGATGGTCGGTTGCCTTGTCGAGCGCCTTGAACAACTCTTCAGGATTTGCAGGAAGTTCTCCGGTATTGTACCCTTCTTTTTTCAGGCGCTGCAGGATCGCAAACAGTGATTTTGGAACATCGAGCAGTGCCGCACTGGCTTTCTTACCATAACCCGGAGGGTAATCATAAACAATGAAGGCCAGCTTTTTTTCCCTGTTGGATGCATCCCTGAGCCTAAGCCAGCTTTTTGAAAGCCCGGTCAAGCGATCGATTCTTTCAGGAACGGTCTCGATCTTTCCGTCTTTAAGTGCACCGAGAATAATCGGAGAGACAGCCCCGTCCATTTCCGGAATGGAGTAGGTAAAGGTAATCTGCATCGGCGAAACGCCAAGCTCGTGCCAGGAATCGAAGTCCTGAATCAAAAGGGGCTGGGATACGATATACGGAACATCGAGCTTTTTCATGATCTCATCCCGTGCTTCCGCAGCTGTTCCGGGTTTCGTGGAACCGGCGGGCCCTCCGACAAGCCCGAATCCCATCATATTCACAAGCAGGTCGAGTTTTTCCTTCACGAACCAGTCCCTGACAAGCACATGCCCTTCCACTCCCATCACAAAGGAAGGAAAAACGTTGACTCCCTTTTCTTCAAATCCGCGGATCGTGTCGTCGATATATGTTTTTTCCTGCAGCAGGTGCTTGCGGAAAAACAGCAGCCCGACCTTCTGGCCTTTGTTGAAATTCCTTCCCTGTTTTTTTGACCAGCTTTTAAACGAGCGTACATCCTTGAAGTATGCCGGAGCATCCGGATGATAAAGACCCATGTTCGGCACATCGACAATAGGACCGACCTCGAGAGATTCGTCACAGTATTCCCGTAAAATCAGCCGGAACATGTTGGCGATGTTCTCGGGAGTCGGCTGCATCCAGTAAGAGTACACCAGCAGCCAGTTTTTGAAATCTTTTGCTTTTTTCGGTACAAGGGGAAGGATCGTCCGCATGATCTTCATCAGCTTCATGTAGCCGTACAACGCATCCTCATCACGGCCTTTCACCAGCATCTTGGCTATCTTCTTGACCGATTCAGGCATCCCTCCCTTGCCTTCACCGACCGCATAGTCACCGACTTTCGTCAAAGCCATGGCATCGGGCATGGACTCGAACACAAACACCGTTTTATCCTTTTTTGACGCGCCTTCAAGCTGCTCCTTGAACCAGTCCACCTGTTCCTTGAACTGGATCATGCTCATAAAAACGCAATCGGCCTCCGAAATGGCTTTTGCCGCCTCGGCATTCTGTTTCTCCAGATCGACATCCGTCCATTGGGTAAGTTCGGCCTGGCCGTCCAGGAGAGCGATAATTTTTTTCCAGAGATTTGTGTTGTACTGCTCGAGCCCTACAATCGCCGCGATCTTGCGATGCTGTGCCATAACTGCTTAATGAGATAAGAAATTAGAAATACTGACAATTCGCCTTATCGACAAAAAATGGTGCAAATTTATTAAAAGTATACGATAATACGTAAAAATATGGTAGTAAATGAAAAAACCTCCCCTCTCGTCATAAGAGCAGGGGAGGCTTTCCTGAACAGTGTTGGACATCATTCAACTGAGAGCCGCCATCGCAATTTCTTCCGCTTTGGCATTCGGCAGATAAAAATACCTTCCGCCAAGCTTTTCTGCGAGTTTCGGGGCTTCTCCTCTCGAGAGATAGTTCATTTGGGTGTCGATCACGACCGAAGCGATGCCCTCGGCGAAAATCGTGGCCGCAAGGCCCTCGATCTCATTCTCGACCTCTTCCTTGGTTGCTTTCGGAGCGTCCTGATCGTACAGGGATTGAAGACTGATGTTACCCCGTCCGTCAGTAATCAACACAAACATTATCTGTGATACGCCTTTTGTCCGAGCCTGTTTTGCTGTCTCCAGACCGAGGAAAAGTGCTGAAGCAAGCGGAGTACCTCCCCCTGTAGGAAGCACATCGAGCTCGCGCTTTGCACGGTCGACACTCTGTGAAGGCGGCAGCAGCAACTGGGCTTCTTTCCCCCTGAAAGATATCAGCGAAACCTGATCACGATGCACATAAGCATTCTGCAGAAGGTGTGAAACGGCACCTTTTGCCTGACGCATGCGGTTCAGGGCCATGGAACCGGAAGCATCCACCATAAAGACATACAGGGTTCCGGACTTGTCACGGAATTTCTTTATCCTGACATCTTCCTTGTTGATCACCAGAGCGGTGTTGACCTTTCCGTATTTCTTCTTTCGCTCCAGCTTGCGGCTTTCCTGCCATGGCGCGGCTGAAATCAGGGTCGGTATGATTGCAACCTTTCCGCTGCGCATCTCCCCCTCCTGCGAACGGACAAAACGGCCTCGACGGTTGTTCAGGGCTTCACCGCGGCTGCCTGACTTGCTTTTTCTTTTTGCCGCAAGAGAAATATTCATGATGTTGTCGGGAAGCTCGGTTTCGACCGCCTCCATCATCAGTTCCTCGATCATGTCAGGAGTTTCCTCCTGCTCTTCTTCCTCATTGGAATCGGGATCGCTGCTGTCATCAGGCTGCTCCTGGTCTTCTGATTCAGGAGTTTCAGGAGGCATATCCTCTTCAGGCGGCATATCATCAACCATTTCTTCTTCCTGCTGGGGCATGCGGGTTGCACGCGGGACAAGCACCAGTTTCAACGCAAGTTTCAGATCGTCCTCGTCGACATCGGCGCGCTGCGCAAGCGCGGCGCTTGCCTTCGCAGCCCTTATGGCAAAAACATCTGCTCGGTTGCCTTCAACACCGAGACTGACCGCCGACTGAATGAGGCCCTGCATCTGTTCTTTTGTCATGGAAACAAGGGGCAGCTGCTCTTTGGCCGCCTCGATAATCCCCTTCAGCATTTTCAGCTCGTCCTCGGTATCCTCACTGCCGTTTTTCCCAAGCACACAGTTGACGATCCGCTTTCTTGCCCTGTAATCGTTCTGGGTGTTGAAAGGAACAATCATACCGATCCGGTCGAGAAGCCCCATCCTGACCTCCCCGTCGGATGGATCATAGGTGCCGAGAAGCATGAATTCCGAGGGATGCACCTCGCTGAGCCCTTCGCGCTCGACGAGTACCGCACCTCGCGACATCGCGTCCATGATATGCGAAACCGCTGAACTGTCGAGAAGACTCAGTGAATCGACATAGAGCACTCCGCCATGAGCTTTTGACAGCACACCATGCTGCACGACTCGTTCGCCTCTGGCAAGTGTCGCCTCGAGATCGACACCGCCGATCAAACGGTCTTCGGTAACATTGAGAGGGAGTTCGACAAACGGTGTATCCTCGGGAAGAATATCTGCAAAAGATCTTGCAAGCGTCGACTTGCCCGATCCAACAGCTGCGGGAACAACTACCCCGCCGAGAGATGGATCGACCGCAAGCAGCATAAGCGCCTGTTTGGCCAGATCCATTCCTACAATATCGGTAAATGCTATCATTATACTTCTTCTACTTCTCCAAGCACTTTTGCAAGTTCACGATCGATTTTCTCTCCCGGATCCATGGTTTCGAGCGGATCTTTACGCAAACGGTGACGCAGAGCAAGTCCTGCAATCTCCCGGACATGGTCCATGGTCACTTCCTTGTCCCCGCTGAATGCGGCAAACGCATGCGCCGTTCTGGTAATTGTCAGCTCGCCGCGGTGGCCGTCAATGCCAAGCTGCATACAAAGCTTCGCAACATCCGTAAGCACATCGTCCGACATGGTAACCTCGGGAAGCAGGGCTTTTGCGTTCAGAATTTTCTTCTGCAGCTTTTTCTGCTCACGTGACCATTTTTTCAGGAATGCCTGATGATCGTCGTCATACTCGTGGCGCCTTTTGACAATATCCACCCTTTTAGCGACGTCTGTAATGGTAATGATTCTGGCATGAAGGCCGAAACGGTCGAGAAGCTGCGGCCTCAGTTCGCCCTCTTCAGGGTTTCCGGAACCAACGAGCACGAAACGTGCAGGGTGGCGGATACTGATACCTTCACGTTCAACCACATTCCGGCCACTGGCTGCAACGTCCAGCAGAACATCAACAAGATGATCGTCGAGAAGGTTCACCTCGTCGATATAAAGAAAACCTCGGTTGGACTGGGCGAGCAGGCCGGGCTCAAAAGCTTTTACACCGCTGGTCAACGCCTGTTCGATATCGATCGTACCGCAAACACGGTCTTCTGTAGCACCAAGAGGAAGGTCGACAACCGGCACCGGAATATCCTCTATGGTCAGGTCTTCAGGGGCAGGAGCACTTCTTCCCTTCTGTGCCTTTTCAGCTTCAATAAACTCATTAACATTACGGTTGTAAACATCATCCTTGACTCGCTCGATCATCGGCAGCACCTCTGCAAGCGCCCGAACAGTCGTACTTTTACCGGTGCCCCTGTGTCCCATGACAAGCACGCCCCCAATCCTTGGATCGATAATATTCAGGATAAGGCTGAGCTTCATTTCTTCCTGGCCTACGATCGCCGTAAATGGATAAGCCTGCCCTTGCTTCTTTTTTGTTCTTGCTTTCTTCGGGCCGGAGGCCTTGCGGGTCACCGCGCCTGCCTTTGCTTTCGTACTTGCTGTTTTTTTTGCAGCTGAAGCAGTCTGAGTCATAATTGATGATTTGGTTAAACACCCCAACCCTTTGCGTTTACTACTGCGGGAAAAGGCTTACTTAATTGAAGACGTTTACAATTAAACCATGAATTTATGCTTTTAGAAAGAGAATAGAAAATGCTTTACAAAAAAGGGACCTTGTATCATTCGATCATTTACTCCAGTGCATTTTCAGCAGCCTCTTTTATGGATTCAGAGAGAGTCGGATGGGCATGAACCGTACTCGACAACTGTTCGGCTGTCACCCCGAGGCTCCGCGCAAGGGTCAGTTCCCCGATCAGTTCCACAGCCCCGTAACCCAGCACATGTCCGCCAAGCAAAGCACCTGTCGCTGCATCGAAAACCAGCTTTACAAAACCTTCTCTGAAACCATATGCATTCGCTTTTCCGGAAGCCGCAAAAGACGCCCACCCGATCCTTGTTTCCCGGCCTTCCTCCATTGCCTGTTTTTCAGTGTATCCTATACCTGCAAACGAAGGCTCCACGTAGACACAACGCGGGATCAGGCTTTCTTCGAGCGCTCCGGTTTTTTCACCAAGAACCGCCTTTACCGCAATAGCTGCTTCCGCTGAGGCTTTGTGCGCAAGCAGCATGCCCCCGCTGACATCGCCTATGGCGAAGATATTACCGATATTTGTCCGGCATTGCTCATCGGTTTTCACAAAACCTCTCTCTGTCTCAACTCCGGCATTTTCAAGCACGAGCTCTTCGGTGTCGGCAACCACTCCCACGGCCACAAGCATACAGTTCGCGTCAATTTCCCGTTCGCCACCATCCGGCATCCCGACCACTGCCCGAATCCCCTCACCCGATTTCTCAACCTTCTTTACAACAGCTTCATTGATGATCTCAACACCTGCTTTCACAAGAGAACGCTTGAGACCTTCCCCCACCTCAACATCTTCCTGCGGAAGGATTTGCGGCATCATTTCCACAAGGGTAACGGCACTGCCTGCTGCGTTATAATACCAGGCCATTTCTACGCCTATGGCCCCGCCCCCGATAACCAGCATCTTTTCAGGCGCACTCTGTAACGCAAGTGCTTCACGGCTTGAAATGATGATGTCCCCGTCGAACTCAAGTCCGGGAAGTTGCCTTGCGCTTCCCCCCGTCGCTATAATGATGGATCTTGCGGTGACGGTCTCCACGGTTTCACGGTCTTGCTCGATCTTTATCGTATGTTTGTCGGCGAATGAAGCTTTTCCGCGTTTTACCGTGACATTGTTTTGTTTCAGGGAATATTCAACTCCTTTCGAAGCAGTGAGAACAACCCTGCGGCTTCTTTTCACAGCCTGGGCTATATCCCTGCTGGAACTGTCGATCCTGAGGCCGAAAGAAGCGGATTCTTCGGCGATCCGGAAAATTTCAGCACTCCTGAGCAACGCCTTGGTAGGGATACATCCCCAGTTCACACAAACACCGCCAATCGCGCCCTTTTCAACCATGCAAACACGCATCCCCGAACGGGCGGCTCTTACGGCCGCCTCAAAGCCCCCCGGCCCCGATCCTATAACAGCCAGGTCGAAATCAAAAGATCCTGCTTCCTGTTCACCAGACATAAGATATTGCGTCGTTATGTATTATAATAGTGCTATATATGGAACCTGACAGTACCCATCCAAGATGCAAAATCAGCCGGTAAAAAGCGAACAGGCAGCACA
>JANQFD010000038.1 GCA_028278005.1 Chlorobium sp.
AGTTTTTCCACAAGGGCGCTTCTGGGGCGTGAACTGGTATTGGTGACGAAAAGGTAGGGTATATTTTCCTTGTTCAGCCATTGAACAGTTTCCGCAGCTCCGGGAACAGCATGTTCACCGAGATACAGCACCCCGTCGAGATCGATCAGCAGGGCGGCGGCGCCGGTTTGTATCTTTTGCAGGGCTCTTTCATAAACCAGGAGGTCTCTGTTGCTGAACAGCACGAAACGGATATGTCTGACGGAACGCAGATGCGGCGCTGCTTCAACCACTGTTTTCATCGCAACCCCGGTGGCCTTTTCGATGGGGTAGCCGAATATGCCGGTCGAGATGGCCGGGAAGGCTATGGAGCTGATTGCCTTGTCGTCGGCTAACCCGAGGGCGCTGCGGTAGCAGTTGGCAAGGAGTACATCAGCAGGTTCATCCTTTCCATAGACGGGACCGAGACAGTGAATGACATAAGGATTGGTAAGATCGTGGCCCCCTGTTATGACCGCTTCACCGGGGCGTATCGGTGCGAGCGGCCTGCACTCTTTTTCAAGTTCCGGTCCCGCGGCCCGATGGATGGCGCCTGCAACGCCTCCTCCCGGGAGAAGCCGGGCATTGGCTGCATTGACTATCGCGTCGATCCCGGGCTGGACGGTGATGTCGCCCGCCACGCATTCCAGGGTGATGTTGTTAACCTGAAGAAGAGCCATAAAGATGGTTATTCTTGAAAGCACACCGGCTTTTCACAAAGTATCGATTGTCGAGGGAAGAACATAATCTGCCGGGGTACCGTAAGGGACCAGAAGAGTGAACAGTACAGAATGGCGGCAGAGCGCGCCTTGTGAAAATGGACAGGCTGGGAAATAACAGTATATTGTCTGTAACGTGATAATTTTACATAACCTTGGCTACCCTGATTTCTATGGAGGACAGACAGGGGAAATCATCCGGAGAAGAGCGCTTTAAAGAAGGACGGTGACATGGGTAAGGAAAAACAGTGGGACGAAAAGCTGATGCTCGATCAGAGCGGCAAGGTGGCTATTATCACCGGGGCCGGAAGCGGGCTTGGTTTTGAGACGGCGAGGGCGCTTGCCGAAAAGGGGGCGAGAGTTGTTCTGGCTGTGCGGAATACAGAAAAGGGGGCCGATGCGGCATCGAGAATCCGGAAAGTAAAACAGGGGGCCGATGTTGCCGTTATGGAACTCGACCTCGGCGATCTTTCATCGGTTCGCAAGTTTGCCGATAACTTCAGGAAACAGTACAAACGGCTCGATCTTCTGATCAACAATGCCGGCGTTATGGCACCGCCCCGGGGGGAAACGGCGGACGGTTTCGAACTGCAGTTCGGAACGAATCATCTCGGCCATTTCGCTCTCACGCTTCTCTTGCTTGACATGCTGAAAAGGGTTCCCGGCAGCCGGATTGTTACCGTGAGCAGCGGTGCCCATTCCTTCGGTATGCTTGATTTCGATGATCTGAACTGGGAAAAAAGGACCTATAACAGATGGCAGGCTTACGGGGACAGCAAGATTGCAAACCTGTATTTTACAAGGGAACTGCAGCGCAGGCTGGATGAGGAGAACTCGAATGTGCTTGCGGTTGCAGCCCATCCCGGCTGGTCGGCAACCGAATTGCAGCGTCATCAGGGCTTGTTGTCGATACTGAACAATTTTTTTGCGCAAACCGCCGCCATGGGTACCTTGCCGACTCTCTATGCAGCGACTGCTCCGGATGTTCATGGGGCAGAATATTTCGGACCAGACGGCTTCGGCGAGATTCGGGGATATCCTGTAAGGGTCCGCTCAAACAAGCGCTCGCGCGATATGGCAGCCGCAAAAAGGTTGTGGGAGCTGTCCGAAAAGTTGACAGGGGTCAGGTGGTAACTTACCGGGAGGCAGGATGGATGTAAAACAGGAGCTGGAGCGTTTACGGGCACGTTCATTTTCTTTTGCCGGTGTAACGCTCTCGTTTTTTTCTTCTCTTTTGCTTGCGCTGTCGGCACTGGCAGTACTGCTGGTGCTTTCGATTCATTTCGGGTGGTCAGGAATTGCCGCCTTGATTTTTGCGGTTGCAGGTTCTGCAGCTGCTCTTCTCTGTTTCTTCTTCGATTCGGTCAAGGCGGCGTTCGGCAAAGGCAGGACCGTAGGTCTCGGTGTGTTGACCCTCTACCTTCACCTGATGGCCATACTCGGTTTTGCCGCCCCCGACTTTATGGCAGGACTGGGAATAACCCGCTGGGTAGCCATGACAATAGCATTCTTTGCGATTACATGGGGCGGAAGCTATGCGCTGGTAAGCTTTGAAAAGGCATCGAAGGCGGTTTCCGTACTCATCGTGATCATTACCGTATTCAGTTTTATACCGGGCAACTCCCTGGTTCGGGGGATTAACTATCTCGGCCAGAATATGCTGCGAAAATTCGACCGGCTGGTCTATGATACTGCTGCGAAACTCGATGATCCCGAAAGTGCGATACGGCAGAAGTATCTGGATGAATACCGGGAAAAAGTCGAGGAACTGGAAAAAGCGTGGAAGCGCAAAGAAATCTCAGCGGTCCAGTACGAAAAAAGAAGAAGAGCTATAGACAGGGAGTATGCGTCATATATCAATAACGGCGCATCCGGGGCAGTTCCGGAACAGCGGCAAGGGGGAGGGGGATCGATACGGATTGTCGGTGCATTGGTGACCGATGATCTCACCGGTAACGGGTTTTCCGGAAAGAGTGCGTTGTTCGCACCGGGATTACGTCCATTGTATTATTATGTGAAATACAGGGGGGGAATCCCTGAGGATAGCTCCTTTGCAGTTCGCTGGTACCGCAACGGAGAGCTGATCCGGGAAAAAAGTCTCATCCTCGAACATGAGGCGGGTGAAATTCTTGACTCATGCAGCTATGATTTTGCGAAAGGCTCGTATGACGTCAGGCTTTCTTCCGGCGATGCGGAGAAAAACAGGGTGACGTTTCAGGTGGCCGAAGAACAGCTCCTGCGGATTGACAATGCCGGTCTTGTTCCTGCGATTGTCAAGCCCGGAGATGTTCTGACAGCTACGGTCGACTATTTCCTGCAGGGATCTGTCGGCACAGAGGGTGTGCTGGTCCGTGAGAAACGGGTCATCCAGCGAAACGGACGAACAGTGCTGAAACCGATTATAAAGGATGTATCGAGGCTCCCAGGGCATAACAGCAGTTCGGCACAGGTATATCTTCCATCCACGATCAGGCCGGGTGATTACAACGTGATTACCAGTGTAACCTGGGGTGACAAAGAGGCGAAAGCATCGACCGGCTTCTCTGTTGCCCGACCGGAGACGCCGCCGCAGGTGCCGGCTTCCTATCCTTCCGGAACCCCTCGCGGTAAAAACGATATGACGCTTGAACAGCTTGAATCCGTTTTGCGCAAAGTATACAAGGAGTGAGAGCCCATGCAGGAATCACTGACGAGCGAAACGGACAGTGAACGGCTTTCCGGTCCGGTTGAAAGGGTTGTTTTTCACAGCGATGAAACCGGTTTTTCCGTCTTGCGGATTCGCATAAAAGGCAGTTCCGATCCGGTAACCGTTACCGGCTACCTTGCATCGATTTCAGCCGGCGAATTCGTTGAATGTGTCGGCGAATGGGTCAATGACAAAAATTACGGATTGCAGTTCAAGGCTGCGGAGCTTACGGTCGTTCCGCCTGCAACGACTGAGGGGATAGAGAAATATCTCGCATCCGGCATGGTTAAAGGTGTGGGGCAGCATTTCGCAAAAGTTCTTGTCAAGGCATTTGGAGACAATGTTTTTTCGGTTATCGAAAAAGAACCGGAAAAACTGCGTGCTCTGCCGGGCATAGGTGAAAAGCGCACGGCAATGATCGTTGAAGCGTGGCACGAACAGCAGGTGGTCAGGGATATCATGGTTTTTCTGCAGTCGCACGGGGTTGGAACGGCCAGGGCGGTTCGTATTTATAAAACATATGGCGATAAAGCGATAACGACGGTTACCGGTAACCCTTATCGTTTGGTACTGGATATTCAGGGTATAGGATTCAAGACAGCAGATACCATTGCTTCAGAACTCGGGACGCCGTTCGATTCACCGGTACGGGCCCGGGCAGGTGTTCGTCATGTTTTACAGGATGTTTCCGGTGAGGGCCATTGTGCTGCGACCAAGGAACGGCTTGTTTCCGATGCAGTGAAACTTCTCGGTGTTTCCGAGCAGGTTGTCGAGGAAGCGATTACAGAGGAAATAGTGCATGGAGGACTGGTCAGGGACCAGATAGAAGGTCTTCCCTGTATCTATCTCTCGTCGTTGTACAGAGCGGAAAACAGCGTGGCATCTTCGATCAGCAAATTGTGCACGGGAGAACCTCCGTGGAGGATCATCGAGAGGGAAAAAGCTGCGGAAATGGTTGAAGCTGTCAGCGGCCTTGTCCTGTCGGATTCTCAGGAAAAAGCCCTGAAAACCGCACTTTCAAACAAGTGTATCGTGATCACCGGAGGACCGGGGGTGGGGAAAACAACGCTGGTCAGCGCAATTCTCTCGATAGTCAGTTCACAAAAACTGAGGATTGCGTTGTGCGCTCCAACCGGGAGAGCAGCGAAGAGACTTTCGGAATCGACGGGTTTTGAGGCAAAAACCATTCATCGTCTGCTTGCATTCGACCCCGGAAAGTATGATTTCAAGCATGGAAAGGATAATCCCCTTTCGGTGGATCTCGTTGTTGTCGACGAATCTTCAATGATCGATGTGCAGCTCATGAGCAGGCTCCTTGACGCTGTGCCGGATAACGCTGCGCTGATTCTTGTCGGCGATGTGGACCAGCTGCCTTCGGTCGGGCCGGGTGCTGTCCTTTTTGATATCATTGCTTCCGGAGCCGTTTCGGTTGTGAGGCTGACCGAGATTTTCCGCCAGGCTGCCGAATCGGGCATCATCGTCAATGCTCACAGGATAAACCGTGGTGAACTGCCGCTCGATTTTGAGCGGGGGGAGCTTTCTGATTTCTACTTTGTTCCGGCAGCCGAGCAGGAGGACATTCGATCGAAACTGCTGGAAGTGGTGCTGAAACGTATTCCTGCAAGGTTCGGATTAGATCCGGTAAGAGATATCCAGGTGTTGACGCCGATGCATCGAGGAGGTCTTGGCACGAACGCATTGAATGTCGCGCTTCAAAAAGAGCTGAATCCCAACAGCAGCAGCGGCGTTACACGTTTTGGGACGCTCTATTCGGAGGGTGACAAGGTTATACAGCTTGTCAACAACTATGAAAAGGAAGTGTTCAACGGAGATATCGGTGTGATCGTCTCGATCAGTACAGATGAAAAGAATCTGACCGTTGTTTTCGACAGGCTGCCGGTTGAATATGAATTTGGGGAGCTGGATGAACTTGCGCTTGCTTACGCTACCAGCATTCACAAAAGTCAGGGCTCGGAGTATCCGGCGGTGGTTATCCCCCTGGCAATGCAGCACTACATGCTTCTCCAGCGAAACCTGCTTTACACCGCCGTGACCCGTGGAAAAAAACTGGTTATGATCATCGGGCAAAAAAAAGCGATTGCAATGGCGGTTAAGAACGGGGACGCAGCCGCAAGGCTGACCAATCTCGCTGAAAAGATTCGGAAGGCAATGTAAAGTGACTCACCATCATCGGGATTCTGCAGGTTTCATCCGGGAATGCTGTTGCTGCATCTGAGTGGCAAAAGTATCTCTTTCCGATGTCAGGCATAAAACTATCGAAATGAAGCGATGTGAAATATTAGAAAAGAAATTGGTATTAATTCTTTTATTTTTTGATATTAACACCTTGCGCTTTTTCTGCGTTGCAGTTACCCTGTTAAGCAGGAAAAATGTTTCGCTCGTCTTTGTTTATTGAACAATGTGCCGGGTAGTCAGGAATTGCGAATAGTGGTTATAATGTCAATACATAATAAAATCAGGATTGTTGCGTGGGAAGGAAGAATAAGGGACAGAAGACGAAAGCGCTGAAGAGAAAGAAAAAAAATACCGCTCATACGCCCGGTGAAAAACGGGTCAAGCCAAACGATCATATTCTGATCAACGAATTTCTGGTCAGAAAAGGGGAAGCATCAATTGCTTCGGAGATCATCAATTTCTTGTCGGATCATGAAGGTGAGAGGTTCCGTTCGGTGGAGCTTGCAAAAACACTCGGATATGAGGAGTCACGGCATCTTCCCGGATTCTGGTATGTGCTTCACAAACTGCAGGAAGAAGGGGTTCTCGACAAGGATTCAAAACGCTGTTACGGACTTGCAGGACAGGAACTGCCCACCTACGAGGATGTACTGGTCCAGACAAAGCAGTTTCCCTGTCCGGATAAACAGCACTACAAGGTTGACCAGCTTTACACCGGAATCATATCAACCCACCCCAACGGCTACGGTTTTGTCGAGGTGGAGGGTTACGATGATGATATTTTTGTCAAGGCCGAATCTCTCGGTGAAGCAATTCATGGTGACGAGGTAGAGGTTCTTGTCACCAAAGTTCCCAAAACATATCAGTCTCAGCAGACCCCGCACCAGCGTTGTGAAGGGCTTGTAACGAAGGTAATGCAGCGGGCGCTGCATACGATAGTCGGTACCCTCGTCCGCAAGAACCGGAAATTTGTTCTGATGCCCGACCTCAGAAAGATTCTGCCGGAAATCACTATCAGGATCAAGGACTCCGCAGGGGCCGCTGACGGCCAGAAAGTTGTTGTCGGCAATCTGGATTTTCAGAAGAACGGCGATATTCGTGCTGTTGTTCATGAAGTTCTTGGCGATGCAGGTTCTTCGGAAGTCGAAGTAAGTGCCATAGCGAGGAGCAGAGGGATCGATGAGACGTTTGACGAGGAACTGCTTAAGTATGTCGAGTCTGTCAGTGAAGACATTGCCGACTCGGATATAGAGGGTCGTCTGGATATTCGCGATAAAAATGTGTTTACCATAGATCCGGTCGACGCAAAAGACTTTGACGATGCGCTTTCTATCGAAACCTTGTCGAGAGGCACCTATAGGGTAGGGGTGCATATCGCGGATGTATCGCACTATGTCAAGGAGGATTCTCCGCTTGACAGAGAGGCGTTGAAGCGGGCAACTTCGGTTTATCTTGTAGACCGGGTGATCCCGATGCTGCCGTCAAGGCTTTCCGAGCAGATTTGCAGTCTGAATCCCGGGGTCGACCGGATGGCGTTCTCCGTTTTCTTCAAGATGAAGGCCAACGGGGAGGTTGTACAGCACGAATTTGCAAAAACCGTGATCAATTCCAAGCGCCGGTTCACCTATGAGGATGTTCAGGAAGTGCTCAACAACGGGAAAGGAAAATATTACAAGCAACTGAACCTGCTCGATGCAATCAGTACAAGCCTTCGTGACAAAAGACTCGCTGAAGGCGGGCTCGAATTTGAGACGGAAGAGGTTCGCTTCAAGCTCGGCAGCAAAGGCGAACCTGTAGAGCTTGTGAAAAAAGAGCGGCTGGGCAGTCATCGTCTTATCGAGGAATTTATGCTGCTGGCCAATCGTAAGGTTGCCGAGTATGTCAGTACGAAGTTTGCACTGAAAAACAAACAGGCTCAACCGTCGATATACAGGGTGCACGGTTCACCCCAGGAGGAAAAAGTCGGCATCCTGGCAAATTTTGTCCGTAAGATAGGCTACAACCTGCAGCTCGACGGAAAGAGAAAAGGCGGTTCATCCAATGTCACTTCAAAAGCTCTTCGTGACCTATTGAAACAGGTCCATGGAACGAATGTCGAGTTTCTGGTTAATGAACTGGTATTGCGTTCTATGGCAAAGGCCCAGTATACCGGAGTAAATGACGGTCATTTCGGGCTGGGCTTCGAGCACTATACTCACTTTACCTCTCCCATCAGGCGATATCCCGACCTGGTTGTCCATAGACTTCTGTTCGAATATGAGGGCTTTCGCAAGAGCCGCAGGAAGATTCCTGCGAAACGGCTGGCTGATATCTCTTCGAAGATCGAGCAGGTATGTCAGATTGCCAACGAGAGAGAAAAAAGTGCCATGGAGGCCGAACGTGAGTCTATCAAGCTCAAACAGGTCGAGTACATGGCCTCGCATGTAGGAAAAGAGTATTCAGGTATCATCTCCGGGGCTACGGAATTCGGTATTTATGTCCGCCTTGAGGAGTTTGCAATCGAAGGTCTGGTTCACATGAAAAACCTTACGGACGACTACTACGAATACGATGAATCCACCTATTCGCTTGTCGGAAAACGCAGGAAAAGAAGGCTGCAGATAGGCAACCGTACGAGGGTGAAAATCCTGAAGGTCGATCTACAGCGCCGCACGATCGATTTGCAATTAGCTTAGTATTGGCTGGATGGTTGGTCAGCTAAACGGCTTGATAGCCTAACCAGTCATACCTCTGAACATCGCATCTGTACCACCTCTTTGATGTGATGATCAATTTGGAATTCATTCCTTCTTTTTGAACGAAGAAAGCACCCCGAAATACCGTTGAGAGCATCGAGAGAGTAAGGCTTAAGGAGCACAGGAACCGGAGTGTACATACAAGTACATGAGGATTCCGAGCACCGCCCAACGCAACTATCGCAATGCGTATCAGGTATTTCGGGGTGCTTAGTCGATCTTCAGCGGCTTGCTTGTCCCCAGCGGCGTCGGGAAAAGAAATACCAGCAAATAAGATGATATTGTCATGGTCACTATCGCGACCAGCTGTATAAGCTGTGAGCCGGCGGCACTGATTAAACCGCTTTCCGCGGCAAGAACGGCAATTATCAGTGAGAATTCGCTGTTTTGGCCGAGCCGAAATCCCATTTCTTTGCTGAATTTGGGGGTTTCTTTCGTCAGCCTGAAGGCACCATTGTAAACCATGGGTTTGAGCAGCAGTAAGACAGCCGACAGCAGCAAGGCCGGCCAGACAATGGTCTGCATCAGTGCAAAATCCATTTTCGCACCGAGGGTAAAGAAGAAAAGCACAAGAAAGAAGTCCCGGAAAAATTTAAGGTTCTCTGCAAGGTAATTCGAAAGAGGCCCGCTGGCGAGAGCGACCCCTGCAATAAATGCGCCTATCTCATGGCTCATGCCGATATATTCAGAAAGCAGTGCAAGACTGAAACACCAGGCAAGCGCCACCATGTTCAGCAGCTCGTTGTAGCGTTGAACCTGCATGATGATTTTTCTGATGATGTAGCGTTCAGCCAGAATTGCCACCGCAGTGAGGATAACGCCGATAAGTATGCTGGTAAACCAGCCGATCACTGAAGAGCTGCTTCCTCCGTTTATGAATGCTATAGCGAGAACCGCAAAAATATCCTGCATGATCAGCACGGCTATTGCAACCGCTCCCATGTGTTTCTGGTGCAGGGTAATGGTCGGCATGAGTTTGATGACCAAAATGGTGCTGGAAAACATCATGGCAACACCTGTGATCACTGATTCCAGTACCGAAGCGCCGAAAGCATAGAGTATTGAACCGGTGACCAGTGCAAAAAGGCCGCTCGTCAGAAGCGTCAGCGTAAAGGTTTTGCTGAAAAGTTCGAGCAGCCGTCTCGGATGCAGTGACAGGCCCGCAAGAAAAAGGAGCAGGGTAATACCGATGTTGGAGGTTTCATTGATGAACTCTATTTCGGTAACAAGTTTCAATCCCCAGGGGCCGAGCAGGATGCCGGCCGCGATGTATGAAATAATGATGGGTTGCCGTGTAAGAAGGGATAGCCAGCCAAGTACCGTTGAAACGATCACCACCAGTGCTATTTCCAGAAAAACAATATTCTCCATCGCAGCTTCAGATATTGAGGTCAGGCGCTGATAACGCCCTGTGACTTTATGTATTTGTCCACATTAAACTTACGCACGCATCCATTATAGTTCATATACCGTATTTTGCCAAAAACCGGACGTTCGAACCACGGTCTGTCGTGAACCCCGCCGATCGACCATGCTACTCCGGTGAAACCGTTTGGATCTCTGCCGTCAAGGGAATATGTATCGTTAAGGTGGATCGTAATGCCGAATGCGGTTTCGGGATCCGGTGTCCATTCAAGTATTTTTTTTGCCCAGTACATGCGGAGATAGCCGTGCATTTTTCCGGTTTTACTCAGCTGCATCTGTGCTGCGTTCCATAGAGGATCATGTGTTGAAGCGTGTTCAAGGTCATCGGGAGTATAGAGGTAATCCCTTTTATCAGTACGGTGCAGGTTCAGGGTTTCGGTTGCCCATGGATGAATGCCCGAAAGAGAATCGTACTGTTCATTAAAGTGGCAGTAGTTCTCGGCAAGTTCGCGCCTGATTATGAGCTCTTCGAGAAACGCATCCTTGTTTTCCTGCAGGGCGTTGCTTTCTTGTATTGCAAGCGCGACATGCTGGGCGCTTATCTGGCCGAAGTGCAGGTAGGGCGAAAGGTCGGATACAGCATGCGCATTCGGATCATTACGCTGCTTCGCATAGATCTCCAGTTTTTTGTCGATAAAGTGCTGTAACGTTTTCTGTGCTGCCTCTTCTCCAGGATCGATCCATGAGACGGGTTCTAAGGTATTGTCGATCCTGAGAGTTGCCCGAAGCTTTTTCCAGTCATTTGCAGGGAAGGTTGTTTTGCTTTCCGCTTGTTGGGCAGTCATCTCAGGAAACCCGGTCAGAAACGTGCCGAGCTGTCTGTTGATTTTAGGGCGGATGGTTCTTGCTGAAAATTCAAGCTTGTTCGAAACCTCCCAGACAGGGACGATATTGTGGGTGTCGACCTCGTAGAGCGGTGAAGAAATGTGCTCGAGAATCTTCTTTTTCCAGGACTTGGAAATTTTCAGGGGAGAAAAGTCCGTGACGACCGCCCCGGCCTTGCAGTTTTCAATAAAACGGGGCAGCTCGGATTCAGGAGAGCCCGTTAAAACAACAAAGGGGATGTTGAATGCGGCAAGTGTCTTTTCCACCTGTATCAATCCCTTTACCATGAAATCATAGTGCCGCAGCGTTGCTTTCGGGTAGGACGGTACAAGGTTGAAGGTGACGATTAACGGCTGGTTACTCTGCTGTGACAGGTGGGCGGCGAACAGAAGTGCCCAGTTGTGACGAACCCGTTGATCTCTCGACATCCAGTAGATAACGGGGCCCATGATGCTTTGCTCATGGTTCAGGTTTCGGACGCGCCGGGGATGAATCATTGTTGCGGTTTTAATCAGATAATCTCCGCAGCATGTAAAAAGTTTTTCAGGATAGACGTTCCTGTGTTTTCATAATCCGTCTGAATATCCCGGAAATTGTCAATCAGTTGCATGTTGTTCAGTGCCATCAGGTCTTTGTCGATCGATAGCCAGGAAAGAAGCATGTCCGGAGTCAGTTCAAAATGCGACTGGATGCCATAGGCGCGCTCATGAAATTTTACAATCTGGTTTTTGCAGAACTTTCCGGTAGCAAGCAGTGATAAACCGTCGAGCAGTGAGACCGTTTCACCATGAAGCTGGAAGACGCGAAGGGTAGTATCCAGGCCACTGAAAAGCTGATCGCCGGAACCCGCCGGAGTAAGTTCGACGGTATACGGCGTTCCGTCCGGAGCGAAAAAACCGGTTTCTTTGGCGGCGCATGCAGATACCTTCCCGCCGGCAGCTTTCACAAGGGTCTGCATGCCGAGGCAGATGCCGAGGTAGGGTATGTTTTCATGCAGGATAATCCTGATATTGTCGAGTTCCTCGCGCATAACGGACGTCTGATCATTAGCGCTTTGCGGTCCACCAAGGCAGACGACAGCTGAAAAACCACGGGGATCAGGATAGTTGTTGTCTTTGTAAAGATGGGCGGTTTCGAACGGAATGGCATATTCGTCAAGCAAGCCGGAAAGCAGCCCCGGACCTTCATGAGCTATATGCTGGACAATGAGAATCGGTTT
>JANQFD010000044.1 GCA_028278005.1 Chlorobium sp.
GGCCTCATTACCGCCATCTATTCCGCCATGCAGTTCATTTTCGCCCCTCTCTGGGGAAAACTGAGCGACCATATCGGCAGAAGGCCGGTAATGCTCAGCAGCATTTTCATGGCATCTGTCTCCTATCTGTTTTTCGCTAACGCCACGACTGTATTCCTTCTTGTCATGGCACGCGCGCTTTCGGGTGTCGGTTCGGCAAATATCGCAGCCGCACAGGCATATATTACCGATGTGACCGACAGCAACAGCCGCTCAAAAGCTATGGGGATGCTCGGTGCAGCGTTCGGCCTGGGCTTTGTGATCGGCCCGCCGCTCGGCGGTGCCCTCAAGACCAACTTCGGAATAGATATGGTCGGATACGTGGCTTCGGGATTGATCGGGATCAATTTTATTCTCGCTGTTCTTTTACTCCCCGAATCAAACAGGGAAGCAAAGAAAATACTTCATGCCTTCAGCAATAAACCGGACAACGTAAAAACATCACTCATCGCATCTTTCAGGGAAAAATCAAAAACGTATTTCGAGGGTGTCAAAGATGCTTTCAGCAGTCCTCCCGTGGCACTTCTCATGAGTGCGAACTTCCTCTATACATTGGGCGTTGTCAATATGCAGATAGCTGCAATCCTTATCTGGAAAGAATATTTTAACGCAACCGAGCAGCAAACGGGCTACCTCTTTGCTTACGTTGGAGTTGTCACTGCTTTTGTTCAAGGCGGTCTTCTCGGGAAACTGAATAAAAAGCTGGGTGAACAAAAACTGTTTCTCGTGGGCCATGTCGTAACGTTTATCGGCGTATTTTTCATCCCTTACGTTCCCTCAACCATGCTGTTCTCCGTCGGTCTTTTTGTCCTCCTGTTTTATGCAGTCGGAACAAGCCTGGTCCACCCGATCAACATATCCATGCTTTCGCTTTACAGCTATAAACAGAAACAGGGTCAGATCATGGGGTACGGGCAATCCATCAACGCCCTGGCAAGAATCCTGGGTCCTTTCAGCGGCAGCATCCTCTATGGCATCTATCCGAACATTCCGTTTATCGTTGCCGGAGTCCTCATGGTGGCCGGAACCCTGATATCCCTGAGTTTGTTCAAGTACGAGATCGAGGCGCTGGATTCTCAAACCGAACCACAGGCGGATTCCGGGACAGCTGAATAGCTTTGTATTCCAAAAAAACATTGATCAAGAACTCTGATACGTTTATGTCCTGCAAGGAAACACTGTCGACATCTTCTTTACCTGACGTTTTGTACCGGATTGGTGATATAGCAGATATCGCTGGTATACGCTGCTATCTGGTTGGGGGATACGTCAGGGATATCCTGATGAACACATCAAGCCAGGACATCGATATCATGGTTATCGGCGAACCTATTCCTTTCGCAGAACGCATTGCAAAAGAATTGAACGGCCTTAACTTTGTTGTTTTCGAGCGTTTCAGGACCGGCCGCCTTGAGCTCGATACCTCCGATTCAGGGAGGGTACTGCTTGAAATCGTAGGCGCGAGAAAGGAAAGCTATAACCCTGAATCGAGAAAACCGATAACCGAAATCGGCTCGCTCGAAGATGACCTTTCAAGACGCGATTTTACCATCAATGCTCTGGCGGTGACGCTGAACAAGGAGGATCGTAACTGTATCGTCGACCTCTTCAACGGTTACAGTGACATCGAAGCGAAAATACTGAGAACGCCGCGCGAACCGGAACAAACTTTCTCAGACGACCCTCTTCGTATGTTGAGGGCAGCACGATTTGCAAGTCAACTCGATTTTAAGCTCGACGAAAAAGCCATGCAGGCAATGTCCTCGATGGCTGGAAGGATATCTATTGTCTCAAAAGAGCGTGTCAGCCAGGAATTCCTGAAAATAATGGCGACACCAAAGCCTTCAATCGGGCTTATGCTCCTTTATTCAGCAGGTCTGCTGAAGGAGACCTTCCCGGAACTGACTGCAATGGCCGGTATTGAGCAGGTTGACGGCCTGGGACATAAGGATACCCTACTCCATACATTTCAGGTTGTAGACAAGCTGGCTGAGAAAAGCGACAATCTCTGGCTCAGAGTCGCCGCTCTTCTGCATGATATCGCAAAACCTGTGACCAAGCGGTTCAACAAGTCGTCCGGCTGGACCTTCCACGGCCATGAAGTTGTAGGCATGAAACTGTCAAAAAAAATCTTCCGCTCCATGCGGTGGCCGCTCGAACCGCTTCCGTATGTACAGAAAATGATACGCCTGCATCATCGCCCGATACCTCTCTCGAAAGGTGAAATAACCGACTCGGCCGTGAGACGTCTGATGTATGAAGCAGGTGAGGATCTGGATGATCTGATGACACTGTGCAGGGCGGATGTCACAAGCAAGAATCCTGCCAAGGTAAAGCGGATCATGAACAACTTCAATATCGTTGAGAGCAAAATCACCGAAGTTGCCGAAAAAGATCTTTTGGCCAAATGGCGCCCCCCCATCGATGGATGCGACATCATGGAAGCCCTTGACCTGCAGGAAGGAAGGCTTGTCGGGATCATAAAGAAAAAAATGGAAATTGCCGTCATCGAAGGGCAAATACCCTATGACCGTCAAGCCGCTATCGACTACATCAAAAAAATGTACCGGGAGTTGCAGAACTCGTAACCGGGCTGCAGCAAACCGATGTCCTTACTCTATGATCATTTCCACCCAACCAACTAAAAGTGTAAAACAGTGATACCACGTTATTCACCGAAGGACATGAAGGCCATCTGGACGGATGAAGCCAAGTTCGAACGCTGGCTGCAGCTTGAAATAGCTGCCGTTGAGGCTCGTGTCGAAGCAGGCGCAGTACCGGAGGAGGCTCTGGCCGTTATTAAAAAGAACGCACGTTTCAACGTTGACGAGATCCTTGAAATTGAAAAGGAGACAAAACACGATGTCATTGCGTTTCTCACCAACGTCAACCAGTATGTCGGCCCTCAGTCACGCTATATTCACGAGGGGCTTACCTCTTCGGACGTCGGCGACACCTGCCTTGCCATGCAGATGCGTGACGCCGGCACTATTCTCCTCAAAGATCTCGAACAGCTTATCGAGGTACTTGCCGAAAGAGCCGTAGAATTCAAATACACACTGGAAATGGGCAGAACGCACGGCATTCATGCCGAACCGACGACCTTCGGTCTGAAACTCCTGCTCTGGCACCAGGAAATGCTCCGTAACCTCGAAAGGTTGAAAAGAGCTGTCGAGAATGTTTCCGTCGGTAAAATTTCGGGTGCTGTCGGCACCTACCAGCATCTCTCCCCTGAAATCGAAGCTGCTGTATGCCGAAAGCTTGGACTGAAACCGTCACCGATCTCGACACAAATATTGCAGCGGGACCGGCATGCCGAGTTTCTCACTACGCTCGCCATCGTGGCATCCTCAATCGAAAAATTTTCCGTTGAGCTTCGCCACCTGCAACGCACAGAAGTCAGAGAGACCGAGGAGTTTTTCAGCAAAGGGCAGAAAGGCAGCTCGGCGATGCCGCATAAACGCAATCCCATCACCTTCGAGCGGCTGACCGGACTGGCGAGAGTAGTCCGCTCAAACTCGATTGCGGCAATGGAAAATGTTGCGCTCTGGCATGAAAGGGACATCTCGCACTCCTCTGTCGAAAGAGTAATCATGCCGGATTCAACAATAGCCCTTTGCTATATGCTCCGCACCTTCAGGGACACCCTGAAAAACCTGCTTGTCTACCCGGAAAGGATGCAAGAAAACTTCGATACATCCTACGGCCTTACCCTTTCACAGACCTTGCTCTTGGCTCTTACAGGAAAAGGGTTGACAAGAGAAGAAGCCTACAAGCTTGTTCAGCGCAATGCCATGAAAAGCTGGGAGCATAAAATCCAGCTGAAAGAACATGTCCTGCAGGATCAGGATATCCTCAAACATGTTTCGGCGGATGAAATAGAGCAGCTCTTCTCTCCGGACAATATCCTGAACAAGCTGCGCAAAAGCGTGGACATCATTTTTGCACGTAACGGACTCGGAGAAATATGAGTCTGTTATTCGGCTTGTTAATATGCACGATTATTGTTAAATTTCGTGCCGTTTTGGCCCTGAAACAGATGTTTTGACAGGGTGTAAGCGGCACGGGTTATCTCACATTTCACACAATCACCAGCTACCGGACATAGCAAAGAATATTGAGTTATTATGCAGATAATAACATAGGAGACAATTTTGCTTTATGTATGCTAAAGTGCTCAAAACATATAAGGGAAAGGCTGAGATCGAGATAGTCTGTACTGAGGCGTCAAATGAAAATGTGCACTGCGGAGCCTGCAGCATGGGGCAAAAGCCGTCGACGAAGCCCGAAGCGGTCCTTGCTCAAAACAAAATTGAGGCAAAACCCGGCGATATGGTTGAATGCAGCCTTAAAGAACATGCAGAGATCAAAGCATCGCTGCTGCTTTTTATCGGGCCACTGGTACTGTTCATGATCGCCCTGGGAATCGCTGAGGCCCTGGGCCTTGAGCTTTGGCAATCGTTTCTTATGGGCGCCGCGGTTATCATCATAACGTATATCGTTCTCCGGTATTCACTGAAGAATAAAACGTACTACTATATCACAGGAATTAAATAACAACGCATGATTAGTGAAGCATTCATACCGGCCGTTGCAACCGAACCCAGGCTTGCAACGGCCGGTATGAATGCTTCACTAATCATGCGTTGTTATTTAATTCCTGTGATATAG
>JANQFD010000115.1 GCA_028278005.1 Chlorobium sp.
GGAGGCCATTCAGAGAATGCTGAGGGCACTCGACGAGTTTATCGTTGTGGGCATCAAGACGACCATTCCTTTTCATAAACAGCTTCTTCTCACAGAAGCCTTTAAAAGCGGCATATTCGATACCGGGTTTCTGGATGATTTCACCTATAGTGAAACATCGTAAGCTCGCTCAGGCTCAGGTTTTTGGTTCAGGCATACCAGCATGCCGGTAACGGCAGGGGTGGATTTTCCGTATTGTCGCAGTCGAGAGGATGGGGGAAGGCATGAGCCGCTGACATTGTTTGTATCCGGTCATTGCGCAGAAATGTAAATTCCATTATCAAGGGAATCTCCAGGTTGCCTTTCGAGATCGAGCCGCAACAGTTATTCGGGTGAATATGCACACAGGTATGGGTTTGCAAAATTTTGTCAAACGCACGTGATGCCAGCTGGAAAAACGGTTTGTTCCACAGTTCATTCAAGCTGTGAAATTCCGCAACGATAATCCTCATTCTGTTCATCAGGGCTTGTGACATCCCGATAAATATCTCGTACTCATACCCTTCGACATCGATCTGCAGCATCAATTCTTTATCCATATCCGGCAACGAACCTGCCACCCAGTCATCAATGGTCATGAAATCGTCATTGGATGTTATCCCGACATATTTTTTCGTAAAACTGAACAGATCGTGCTCCTCGGCAGCTTCATCCACCGATCTGTCCGCAAGAAACACCTTCATACCCATGTCCGCACAATCCTTCTCGAATCCCGAGACAGATTCGACCCCCGGTGAAAAACAGGCATCGATTCCCTGAAGATCGTCCGGCACGAGATAACCTCCGTCGCCTTCCGGACCGAGGCGAATCATGTTCTTATCCGTCGAAACAGGCCTTAAAGCATGTATCAAGGCATAGATATCCTTTTCTTCGGTCATCGGGGCAAGGTGGCGGTGTCTTTCGGAGAGCAGTTCCTTCAGTACGGAAAACCCGTCACCATCGAGCAGGCTTTCTGCATATGCCTCACGGTCAACATGGTCCCAAAGCAACTTCTGAAGGACCTCGTCGTCAGCAGTATTTTTTTCGACATCCTCCTGAGCAAGCACATGCAACAATGGCTGCAGCGTATCTTTTTCCATCAGAATCAGATCATGCGGATTTCCACGAACAAGTTTCCTGAGAAGTTTCTTGAGCTTTTTACCTTCGATTGTATCGCCGATCCCGGATTCCCCGCCGGCAAGAAGAAAAAGCGCAAGTTTTCTGATGATCTTTTTCATTGGGTTCTTTTTCTTTTCCATCCGATTATTCCAAATACAAAACGCCGGCTCATTCGTACAAATGATCCGGCGTTTCGTAATTGCTGAACACTGCTTAAGAGGAACAGAACTGCATGCTATGACGCTTCATCCTCTGCAAGCTCACTGTTACTGCTGACGGTCAACTCTACAGTTTCAGAACTCTGGCCGTTATCATCACCTGTAAGACTGAGCTGTCGATACTTTTTCAGTCCTGTACCGGCCGGTATCAGTTTTCCAACAATGACATTTTCCTTAAGACCTGCCAGATTGTCAATTTTACCTGCAACTGCTGCATCGGTAAGCACTTTGGTGGTCTCCTGGAAAGATGCCGCTGAAATAACACTTTCAGTCTGCAGCGCGGCACTTGTAATACCAAGCAGAACCGGATGGGAGGTCGCCTGCAATGCCGGCTCGATAACGATGAGCTGCTTGCTGTTTCTCCGGAGTTCCCTGTTGAGCTTGGTTATATCCCTCATTCTGTAAAGCTGTCCTTCCTGTATCCTCGGAGGTGCGTCTCCCTTGTCGGTAACACGGACCTTCTCGGCAATGTCCCTGTTTGCTTCGATAAACACCGTTCTGTCAATGAGATCGCCGGGCAGCAGATCGGTATCTCCAGGCTCTTCAACCCTTACTTTCTGCAGCATCTGCCGCACGATAACCTCAAGGTGTTTGTCATTGATCTCAACACCGGCGTTGATCTGGTATACTTTCTGGATTTCGTTCACCAGATACTGCTGTACGGCATTAGGCCCTTGAATCCTCAAAATATCCTGTGGAGAAACAGCCCCGTCAGTCAAAGGTTCTCCGGCTGTAAGCTCATCACCCTCGTTGGCGAGTACATGCTTACCCACCTGGACATAGTAGGTTTTTTCCTCCCCGAATTCGTTCTTAACCTTGATTTCCTTACTGCTCCTGCGCTGCGGACCGAAACTGACAAAACCTTCAATCTCGGAAACAATCGCGGGATCAGCCGGAATCCTTGCCTCGAACAGTTCCGTTACCTTGGGGAGACCGGCAGTAATATCGCCGCCAACCCGGTCAAGGTTTCTGGGCACCTTCGCCAGGACATCCCCGACTTTTACAGGTCTTCCGTCTTCGACAAAGAGGTTTGACTTGATCGGGACCGGATAGGTTTTCAGAATTTCGCCATCGTTGTTCACTATCAGGATCCTTGGTTCCCTTGTCTCGGATGCTCTCAGCTTTGAACGCCAATTGATAATCACATGCTGAACGTAACCGGTCTGGGGATCAACCTCTTCCTTGTACGTCACCCCTTTCTCGATATCGACAAACTTGGCATGACCTTCGGTTTCAGCAATAATCTGCGTGCTGTTAGGCTCACTGCTGAAAAGCACATCGTCTTTTTTCACAAGGTCTCCGTTATTACAGGTAAGATGTGCACCATGCGGCACTTCGTACCGTTTCAGCACTTTTCCTGAATCAGGATCGACAACGTTGATCTTGCCGTTTTTCTGAATAACCAGGGTAAGCGTTTCAGGCATGCCGTCTTCATTAATGGATTCCTGTTCAACGCTCCTGATACTTTCAAATTCGATCTGGCCTTCACAGGAGGCCTTTGTTTCGGTTTCAGCAATACCTCCCTGCGCCGCACCGCCCTGGTGGAACGTACGAAGCGTAAGCTGCGTGCCCGGTTCACCAATGGACTGTGCCGCAATAACACCCACTGCCTCACCGATCTCGACAAGTCTGTGTACGGCAAGGTTTGTACCATAGCATTTGGAACATATCCCCTGTTTCGCTTCACAGGTCAGTACCGAACGGATATCAGCCTCCACAACCCCGACGTTTTTCTGGATGGCATCGGCAATCTCATCCGTGATAATGCCGCCGGAATGAACAACGACCTCTTCGGTAATGTTATCGACTATATCACGCGAGGCAACACGTCCGCGGATTTTTTCGCTGAACTTGATCTGGCCGCCGGTTTCCTCTTCGATACTCCGCTCCACATGAATGCCTCTTGTTGTACCGCAATCATCCTCGGTAACGATAACATCCTGTGCGACATCATGCAGCCTTCTTGTCAGGTAACCGGCATCTGCCGTTTTCAGCGACGTATCGGACAGTCCCTTACGGGCACCATGCGTCGAGACAAAATACTCAAGAACCGTCAGGCCTTCTTTCAGATTGGAAATAATCGGGTTTTCAATAATCTCGCCCGGCTGTCCCGACATCGACTTCTGTGGTCGGGCGATAAGACCGCGCATGCCTGTAAGCTGACGAACCTGTTCTCTTGAACCTCGGGCACCCGAATCAAGCATCATGAACAGCGGGTTAAACCCGGACCGGTCCTTTCGCAGCTTTTGATAGGATTCCTCTGCAACGATGTTCGTCACTTTCTGCCAGACATCGACAATCTGGTTATACCGCTCGTTTTCCGTCAGCGTACCCCTGTTGTACTCCCTGATGATTTTGTTGCTCTCTCTGGTTGCTTTCTTGATATGCTGAACCTTTGCTTCGGGAATAATTGCATCCGCCAATCCAATCGAGAGCCCGCCTTTCATGGCATAGTGGAAGCCCACCTGTTTGATATTATCCAGGAACTCCGCAGCAGCAACATTTCCCACTTCCCCGGACAGCTTCGAAATGAGCTCCTTCGCTCCTTTCTTGTCAATAACCTTGTTGATAAAACCGATCTTGGGAACGTACTGGTTGAAAATCACGCGTCCGACCGTTGTAACCAGAATCCTGTTACTTTCTATCTCCTTTCTGAGCCATTCTTTTTGTTCGGTCTGATCCTCCGGAATAATATCCAGCATTCTCAAAGGATCGAACTTCTGCTCTATATGGCCGTCATACTTCACAAAAACAAGTGCGTGCAGGCCTATCCTTTCTTCATTATAGGCGATCATCACTTCCTCGGTACCGTAAAACAGCTGTCCCTGCCCCTTTTCTCCAAGCCTTGACTTGGTCAGGTAATACATGCCCAGCACCATGTCCTGTGAAGGCACGGTAACCGGCTTACCTGACTGCGGGAGAATGAGGTTATGCGACGAAAGCATCAAAAGGGTCGCCTCGAGCTGCGCTTCCTGTGAAAGAGGTACATGAACGGCCATCTGGTCACCGTCGAAGTCAGCATTGAACGCCGTACAGACGAGCGGGTGAATCTGGATCGCCTTGCCCTCTATCAAAACAGGCTGAAAGGCCTGTATACCGAGGCGGTGCAGAGTCGGCGCCCTGTTAAGCAGGACAGGCCGTCCGTCGATGACTTTTTCCAGAACATCCCATACCACAGGATCTTTCTTGTCTATCAGCTTCTTTGCCGATTTTACCGATTTGGCGATACCACGCTCGACAAGTCTCCGGATGACAAACGGCTGAAACAGTTCGATTGCCATACTTTTGGGCAATCCGCACTCATGCAGCTTGAGCTCGGGTCCGACCACAATAACCGATCTTCCCGAATAGTCTACGCGTTTACCAAGCAGGTTCTGGCGAAAACGCCCCTGCTTTCCTTTCAGGGCATCCGAAAGAGACTTCAGAGGCCTGTTGGATTCGCCGGTCTTTACCGCATTTGCTTTCCTTGAATTGTCGAACAGTGCGTCCACGGCTTCCTGCAGCATTCTTTTTTCATTTCGCAGGATCACCTCGGGGGCGCGGATATCGATCAGTTTTTTCAGGCGGTTGTTCCTGATAATCACCCTTCGGTAAAGATCGTTGAGGTCGGAAGTCGCAAACCTTCCGCCTTCAAGGGGTACAAGCGGACGCAGTTCCGGCGGAATAACCGGAATTACCTCCATGACCATGTATTCGGGCTTGTTTCCTTCATACACATAGGGTTCCGGAGCCTCATCTTCGGGAAACAGTCCGGTTGATTTTTTTCTTGATTTCTTTACCGGTTCATAACTTTTTCTGAATGCCTCGACCACCTTGAGACGTTTCAGGGCATCGGCTTTCTTCTGTTCCGAACCGCTTTCACGCAGCACCCTGCGAAGCTCTGCCGCCTGCGGTTCCAGTTCAAGCCCTTTGAGAAGGGTGTGAATCGCCTCACCACCCATTTTAGCCACGAACTTGTCAGGATCGTTGTCATCGAGATCCTGATTGTCTTCATACTCGGTGATGATCTGGAAATACTGCTCCTCGGTCAATCTGTCGAGCTTTTTGATCCCCTGTTTTTCACCTGGCTCGCCCGGATTGATAACGACATATACTTCATAATATATGATCCTTTCAAGCTCCTTGGTCGACAGATCGAGCAATGCTCCGATCTTGCTGGGAACCGACCGGAAAAACCATGTATGTACAACCGGAACCGCAAGGGAAATATGCCCCATACGCTCGCGGCGGACGCTCTTCATGGTCACTTCCACACCGCAGCGGTCACAGATAATACCTTTGTATCTGACGCGTTTGTATTTGCCGCAATAGCATTCCCAGTCTTTCGTGGGGCCGAAAATCTTCTCGCACATCAGGCCGTCTCTTTCCGGCTTGAACGTACGATAGTTAATCGTCTCCGGTTTCAACACTTCGCCTCTCGAGTGCGCAAGAATGCTTTCAGGCGATGCAATGCTGAATTTTATCTTTGAAAAGTCACCTTTGAACGGTGAAGAGCCCTGTGAAAAAATCATAGTGAATGTCCCTCTTAAAAACGACCTTTTTGAAATACTTGAAAGATTAACGTTCCAACAGCATCAGGTAACACTAAGGCACCTTGTTGTCAATACGTATTTCAAGTCCAAGACCCTGCAGTTCCCGAACCAGAACATTAAACGATTCTGGAGTTCCCGGCTCCGGGAGATTCTGGCCTTTGACAATTGACTCATAGGTCTTGTTTCTTCCCACAACATCATCCGACTTGACCGTAAGCATCTCTCTCAGAATATTGGCCGCGCCATATGCCTCGAGCGCCCAGACTTCCATCTCGCCAAACCTCTGACCGCCGAACTGGGCCTTACCGCCAAGCGGCTGCTGTGTTATCAGCGAGTAAGGACCTGTCGACCGGGCATGGATCTTGTCATCGACAAGATGACTGAGTTTCAGCATATAGATATAGCCAACCGTAACTTCGTCATCAAAAGGCTCACCGGTACGACCATCATAAAGCCTGACCTTCCCATGCTTCGGAAGTCCCGCTTTCTCCAGCTGATCCTGTACTTCCTCATATGTCGCTCCGTCGAAAATCGGTGTTTTGAACTGAACACCAAGCTGTTTCGCAGCCCATCCGAGCGAGGTTTCATAGAGCTGCCCGATATTCATACGACTCGGGACTCCAAGAGGATTCAGCACAATATCGACAGGGGTTCCGTCAGCCATAAACGGCATATCTTCGATAGGCAGTATCTTTCCGACGACACCCTTGTTGCCGTGGCGGCCGGCCATTTTATCACCCACCTGGATTTTTCTTTTCTGGGCGATGTAAACCTTGGCGAGTTCCTCGATACCCGGAGGAAGCTCATCACCGATATTAAGCTTGTATTTCTCGTTTTCACGTTCGTCAGCGAGATCCTTCAGCATCAGACGGTATTCCCTGCACAGCCGCAAGAGACCCTTGTTTGCTTTTGCATCTTTGACGACTCCTTTCGAAAGATCAAGAGACTCCAGGAAACCGAGACCGGCAAACTTGCCGAGAATTTCCTCGTTGAGAGCGGTCCCTTCATCAATAACCACTTTGCCTTTTTCATTGAAAACGCCGGAGCTCTTCTTGCCTTCGAAAAGCTGTTTCATCCATTTGTTGAAACGGGTTCGAAGATCCGCTTCCTTTCGGTCATACAACGCATCGATCGCCTCCTGACGTTCCTTGATATCCATACCGACCTTTTTCTTCCGGCTGAAAAGCTTTGTTTTTATAACAATGCCTTTCATACCTGCAGGGACATGCATGGATGCATCCTTTACGTCACTGGATTTGTCGCCGAAGATGGCACGAAGCAGTTTTTCCTCAGGTGTGGGATCACTTTCTCCTTTAGGCGTAATTTTACCGACAAGGATATCGCGCTCCTTTACTTCGGCACCGATCCGGATAATACCGTTCTCATCGAGGTTCCGCAGGGCTTCTTCGCTGACATTGTAAATATCCCGGGTAAACTGTTCTTCGCCGCGCTTTGTGTCACGGACGTTCGCCTCGAACTCATGAACATGTATTGAAGTAAATACATCATCATAAACCAGACGCTCACTCAGAACTATGGCATCCTCAAAGTTATACCCTCTCCAGGGCATGAAAGCCACAAGTACGTTCTTTCCAAGCGCAAGTTCACCGTTTTCCGTAGAGGGCCCGTCAGCAAGCACATCACCTTTGCCGACTACCTGTCCTGTTCTTGCAACAGGTTTCTGACTGATACAGGTGTCCTGGTTCGAACGCTTGAATTTGATCAGATCGTAGGTTTTGACCCCTTCGTCCGGATCCAGCATAACCATACGATTCTCATCGTCGCCTTCCATATCGTAACGGACGCGTATATGCTCCGAAGTCACCGATTCGACAACTCCCGAACTTTCCGCAAGCACTACCGCGCGTGAATCGCGGGCGACTTTGGCTTCCATACCTGTACCGACCAGAGGAGCATCCGCAACAAGCAGAGGAACCGCCTGACGCTGCATGTTAGCCCCCATGAGAGCACGGTTGCCGTCATCGTGTTCAAGAAAAGGAATGAGAGCCGCGGCTGCACTGACGATCTGAATAGGAGAAACATCCATGTAATCAACCTCTTCGGCAGTCACAACCGGGTAGTCCCCTTTTGTCCTTGCCTGTACGGTTTCAGAGGATATTTTCAGTTTCCCGTCAAGCGGTACGTTGACCGGAACGGTAATCTTGTTCTCTTCATCTTCAGCCGACAGCATGAGAACCTCATCGGTCACGGTGCCTTTTTCCACAACTCGATAGGGTGTCTGGATGAATCCTTTGTCATTGATCTCGGCGTATACCGAGAGAGAGGATATCAGACCGATATTGGGACCTTCCGGGGTCTCGATAGGACAAAGCCGTCCATAGTGCGTATAGTGAACGTCACGCACTTCGAAACCGGCCCGCTCCCTGGTAAGACCTCCCGGACCAAGAGCGGAAACCCTGCGTTTGTTGGTCATTTCTGCAAGGGGATTTGTCTGGTCCATGAACTGGGAGAGCTGGCTTGTAGCAAAAAAGCTCGATACCACACTGGATACAGTACGGGCATTGATAAGATCTGCCGGAGCAATCTTGTCGGTATCCCTGGAATTGAGTTTTTCCCGCACATTTTTTCCCATTCGTGCAAGCCCCACCACAAACTGTGCTGCAAGCTGCTCGCCAACCGTACGAACTCTCCGGTTGGCCAGGTGGTCGACATCATCGACTTCCGCCTGCCCGTTTACAAGCTTGATGAGATAATTGATAACCGCAATGATATCATAGTGTGTCAAAACCATGATATCCTCTCCTATCGGCTCATCCGAATAGGATTGTATTGTCTGAAGGATTTTCTCGTAAATCCCGTCAGAAAGCACTTTAAGTTCCTTGTTCTCGTCAAGAAACGCCTTGAACCCACTCTGCTCCCTGCCGAGTTTCTTGTCGATCCTGTAACGTCCTACATCCCCCAGATCATACTTTTTCTGGTTGAAAAAGGTTCTTTCGAGAAAACTTCTTGCAGCATCGATATCCGGGGCCTCATTGGCACGCAACTCCTCGTAGACTATTTCCAGCGCTTCTTCCTCGGTAGCGGAACTGTCATTGAGGATGGTGTTTGTAACAACGGATTTGTCAAGCCCCTTCTCACCTGTACCGGTTCTCATGAGCTTGACCGTTTTGTACCCTGCAGCCGAAATCTGGTCCAGAATATCTTCGGTAATTGCCGTTCTTGCACTGACGACCTCGCCGGTCTGCATATCGATAATATCCGAAGCAAGATTCTTGCCGATGAGATAATCTTTCTTGTTTGCTTTTACCGGAACCTCTTCGACAAGATCGAACAGGCTGAGAATATCCTCGTCCTTTGTAAATCCTATGGCACGCAACAGTGCACTGACCAGAAAATTCTTTTTCTGATCGATATAGACATAGATCTGGTTGTTGATATCGGTCTGGAACTCAATCCAGGAGCCTCTGGTCGGCACAATCTTTGCCGAGTACATTTTTTTACCGTTCGGATGGACGGCCTCGCTGAATACCACACCCGGCGAACGGTGGAGCTGGGCAACGACAACACGTTCGGCTCCGTTGACAATAAACGTCCCGCGATCGGTCATGTAGGGAATCCGCCCGAGATACACCTCCTGCTGAATTGTTTCTTTCCAATCCGTTTCATCCGGTTCGTCCTTATAGGAAAGTTTCAGCTTGACCTTGAGCGAAACATCGTAGGTCAGCCCCCTTTCAATACACTCTTCTACGGTATATTTAGGTTTGTCAAACGTATATGATATGTATTCAAGTAAATACAGACCACGCGTATCCGTGATCGGAAAAGCGCTGCGAAGAACCTTTTCAAGTCCCTGATCTTTACGTTTGGCAAGGGGGACACTGTCCTGAATGAACCTCTTGAATGAATCTAACTGGACTTGTAATAAATCAGGAGGCTCTACAATACTCTGGATCTTTGAAAAGGCAATACACTCTTTGTGTGTTTTTTCAGCCACTTTCACGTGCACCTCTCTTTTATCGATTGCAGGAAGTACTTCTCTTTTTCTTCATTGAGCAAAAACACAAAAGCTGTTCACCTGATGCCTTTATCAGTACGTAACACCGTGCTTGGGGAACTTTATGTTCAAACTCTTACAAACAGGCAAAGCTCCGCCTCATGCTGAAACGGAGCTTATGATCATAAACGACGCCTGAAAAAATGTCACTTGAGCTCAACTTCCGCGCCTGCGTCCTTGAGTTCTTTAGCGATTTTTTCAGCCTCTTCCTTGCTCACTGCCTCTTTTACAACTTTCGGTGCGCCGTCTACCATTTCTTTTGCCTCTTTCAGGCCAAGACCGGTAATGGAACGGACAACCTTGATGACATTGATTTTATTGCCGCCGATTGCTTTCAGCTCAACATCAAACTCCGTTTTCTCTTCCTGAGCTGCAGCTTCACCTGCAGGAGCAGCCGCAACACCACCGGCTACAACAGCCGGAGCAGCACTCACACCGAACTTCTCTTCCAGAGCCTTCACCAGCTCGGAAGCTTCGGTAAGCGTCAGCTTACCAATTTCCTCTACAAGTGTGTCAATAGATGCCATTATCTTCCTCTCTTGTTTTTATTTATTGTATACAATTCTTCTTGAGTGCGTAATAGACCCGTATCAAGAATCCTGCTTCTTTTTCGCAACTTGATCGATAACGGAAACAAGATCTCTCATCACCGCATTGACAACCATGGGAACCGAACTGACGACATTGTTCACCAGACCCGCAACACGGCCGATATTTTCGGTTTTGCTGAGCATTTTGGAAAGCTCTTTCAGCTTGTCTGCCTCGAAAACAGAGCCGTCGATGGCAGCCATCTTGAACTTCAGCAGTTCATTATTTTTACCGAACTTTTCAATGACTTTCGCCGGCACAACAGGATCGTCATAGCCGATGGCAAGTCCGGTAGTGTTTACCAGTCCTTCTGCCAGACGGTCTCCCCCGTCAACATTGTCGAGCGCTTTCTTTATCAGTGTGTTCTTCACCACTGTGTACTCGACACCCGCTTGACGGAACTCGTTCCTCAGCTCGGCCATTTTCTCAACGTCAAGCCCCTGAAACTCTGTCAGATATATACCCTGAGCCTTCTGAAGTTTTTCTGAAACCTCTTTAACAATCTGCTCTTTTTTCTCGCGCTTCATCATGTAAACCGTTTATGTTAGGCGACAAACTTCTCTCTTTTCACCCTGACTCCGGGGGACATCGTACTGGAAATGGAAATATTCCTGATATACTGCCCCTTTGCGGCCGAAGGCTTCAACCTGATAATCTCTTTTATAAAACTGGTTACATTGTCCGCAAGCTGGTCTGCAGCAAATGATACCTTACCTACCGGAGCATGAACGTTACCGGCTTTGTCAACCCTGAACTCGATCTTGCCCGCTTTAACTTCCTTTACCGCTTTTGCGACATCCATTGTAACCGTACCCGACTTCGGATTGGGCATAAGACCTCTCGGGCCAAGGATCTTGCCGACCTTGCCCAGCTTGCCCATGACATCGGGTGTGGCTATGATGACATCGACATCCGTCCATCCGTTCTGGATTTTTTCGATGTAATCCTCCATTCCGACCATGTCTGCACCCGCATCAGTTGCCTCTGCGGCCTTGGCCTCATTGCAGATCACAAGAACCGATACGGTCTTACCCGTTCCGTGAGGAAGCATGACTGTGCCGCGAACAACCTGGTCCGCATGGCGCGGATCAACACCCAGCCTCATTGCAACATCGACCGAAGCGTCGAACTTGACATCACTAACCTCTTTGACAAGCTCTACGGCCCGCTGCAGATCGTACTCGCTCTCCGCAGACACCTTGCCAAATGCGTTTTTATATTTTTTTCCTGCCATTTTTTTTCCTGCAAGTGGTTTGAAAAACGACCTGTCGGTCTCCCACATTTACGATTGAACACTAAAAAATCAGCCTTCCACTTCTATCCCCATACTTCTTGCCGTACCCCGCACCATCTGCATCGCACCTTCAACATTGAAGGCATTGAGATCCGGCATCTTCAGTTCAGCAATTTTGCGAACCTGCTCTTCAGTCACTTTTCCGACCTTGTTCTTGTTCGGCTCTCCGGAGCCTTTCTGCAGCTTTGCCTCCTTGAGCAACAAAACCGCTGCCGGGGGAGTCTTGGTTATAAACGTGAACGACTTGTCGGAAAATACCGTAATCACAACCGGAATAATAGTTCCTGCCTGTGACTGGGTTTTTGCATTGAACTGTTTGCAGAACTCCATGATATTCACGCCCTTCTGACCAAGCGCCGGTCCGACGGGGGGCGCAGGATTGGCACCGCCTGCTGGAATCTGCAGCTTAATAAATCCAACTACCTTTTTTGCCATACAAAATCACCGTTTCAACAGCTGAATAAACTCAAGCCGTGTTATTGAGAAATCGACTTAACCTGTGAAAAATCAAGTTCGGTAGGAGTGCTTCGTCCGAAAAAGTTAATCATGACCTTGACCTTCATTCTCTCGGTGCACACCTCATGAACTACCCCGGTCAATGAACTGAAGGGACCATCTATGACCTTGACAGAATCACCAACCCGGAACGGAGCCTCGACAACAGAACGCTGCTCGACAGCACCTTCAGGTTCAAGAATTTTTTCAACCTCATCCGGCCGTAAAGGCGTCGGAATATCATTGACCCCGAGAAAACCCATTACAGAAGGAATATCCATAATGAGATTCTTGGTCTGCTTGTCGAGGACAGCCTCAATAAGCACATAACCGGGGAACGCGTTTTTCGTGAGGCTTCTTTTTTTTCCGTTCTTGACCTCGACAAACTTTTCATAAGGCACATAAACCTGAAGGATCTTGTCACCCAGAGCCTGACGTTCCACCTCAAGCTCGATGCCTTCCTTTACCTTGCGCTCATGCCCTGAATATATCCTCAATGCATACCAGCGAGGCTTCGGGAGGCCCTGAGTCTCTTCTACCTTTTGTATATCGCTCATCCTGCCTTAACCTCTCTTTTCTTACAACAACCTTCCAATGAATGAGTTGATCACCCAGTCGACAACAAATGTAAACAGGGCAAGCAGCCCGGAAACAGTAAGAACAACAACAGTCAAATCCCGGGTATCTTCAACACTCGGCCATGCAACCTTCTTCATCTCATTGACGACGTCATGATAATACTGGGTCACCTTATTGAGATATTTAGTCATATACAGCCTTCCGAATCTGAAAACCTTATTGCAAATCGTCCCTTCACATGCACGTCAGGAGGGACTCGAACCCCCAACCTGCGGTTTTGGAGACCGCTGCTCTACCAATTAAGCTACTGACGTCTTCCTTAACAACACCCGCATGTGAGCTGATGACCGGACTTGAACCGGTGACCTCTTCCTTACCAAGGAAGTGCTCTACCA
>JANQFD010000130.1 GCA_028278005.1 Chlorobium sp.
TCTCCCGGCGCTGACATATGCCGACATCTGATGATTGAAGGACTCCTGGATAGCATCTTCAACCTCGTTGCGTATGGTTTGCATCAGACGAATGGATTCTGCGCGCTGCTCGGCCATTTCACGACGCAACTCGCTCCCGGTCCTTTCGATTTCCGCACGCTCGCGGCCAGGCCAACCGGTAACCATCATAACAATAATTACCGCAAGTAAAAGCAGGATGACAACCAGCAGTATAATCGTTATCGACATGGGCAGGGCTCCCTTTATCGAATATTTGCATGAACGCCCCGTTCACAGACAGTCTGATGCTACTGAGCAATCAACCGTTACCAGGTTTCTGCTTCGCCAGGGGTAAGGGGGCTTTGCAATAATGTATGCTTTTTACATTCTCCGAGCAATTCGGGTATCTGCCGGAGAGAAAAGAATAATCGGCAAAAAAGGAAAAAGGCGATTACGAAACCAGCCGTAATCGCCTTCATGTCGGGGTGGCGGGACTCGAACCCACGACCTCTGCCTCCCGAACGCAGCACTCTACCAGCTGAGCCACACCCCGTACAATTCCCTTAACCGCGCCCTTGGACAGATTCGAACTGCCGACCTTTAGTTCCGGAAACTACTGCTCTATCCACTGAGCTACAAGGGCTGTTCAAGCACCTTTATTAATTTGTTGCGCGCTCTGATTTCTTCGTTGAGCGGTGCTCAAAATCCTCATGTACTCGCATGTACACTCCGGTTTCTCCGCTCCGTTCGCCTTGAACTCAGACCGCTCACGACAATTACTAAAGGCACAGTAATCCTGTTACCAGGTAACAGTCTTTTTCCGGTTCGGGAGAAGGAAGATAACATTTTCAACAGAATATCCATCGTGCAACCAACTCTTTCACACCACACCGCTCCCGGCTGCACGGATAATTTCTTCCGATGCCAGGTTTGCACTCATTACCGCGCCGCCCATGGAGTCGTAGTAAAGCTGCTGCGTATACCCTCCTGCAATGAAAAGGTTGGAAAGAGGGGTTTTCTGTGTAGGCCTGTACCGCTCCATATCGGGAAGAGGAGCATAAACCGATTGCGGTATTTTAACAAGTGTCGATTTCAGGATCCGGGCTCCTCTCGATGTCTCGGGAAAACAGTCCCGGATACTGCGGTCGACTCTGTCGATTATCTCATCCCTGGAGAGCGACATCAACTCTCTGGCCGGCGCCACACAGAACTCGAACCGTGATCTTCCCGTGTGAGGGTTCCCCCGGAGCACTTTGTAGTCCGGCGTTGTATTGGCAAGATCAGCGTAAACGGGAATCACGCCGTCAGGACTGAACAACACATTGTCTTCGGCAGTGATCTGACGGTCGTACCAGATCTGGACCGATATGACCGGCACACCTTTGAGCTTGTCGAGATCGCCGAAAAAAGTATGCTCTTTTTTCAGCGAAACCGGAAGCACCTTGTTGAGATTATGGATCGGCAGGGCGCAAAGGTAATAATCGGCTTTCAATACGTCACCGTTTGCAAGACGGACCCCTTTGATTTCCCCTTCTTCATACAGTAATTCCTCGGCTGCCGTTTTCGGCAAAAACTCGGCTCCCCTTGCTTTCGAGTAATCCTGTAAAGGACCGATAAGATGCTCCTGCGGCGCTCCTTTCAGAAAGCCCATGCAGGAAGCACCGGGTATGCGGTAAAACACCTCGGTAACATCGAGAATGATCTTTGCCGATATCTCTTCGGGAGGAATGAACTTGAGCGCAAGCGCCATGGGACGGAACATCTTTTCCAGGAGCCGGTCGCCGAATTTATGCTGTTTTGCCCAGGAGGTAAAGGTGAGATGGTCCTGCGTCGGCGGATACTTGTCCCTTTTAAGCGCCAGCGGAACAAGTGATTTAGAGAAAGAGAGCATTTCGCCAAAGCTGAAATAGCCGTTCTTCACGATGGCCGGCACAAGATGCAGTGGACTGGGAAGGTCCCAGGTATTGAATGTGAAACTGTTCCCCCCGGCAAGTGTATAGGTAAGCTTATGATCCTTCCAGAGAACGGAATCATAAACCCCGATCTCACGCATGAGATCATAGAGTACATCATACGCCCCGAAAAAGCAGTGGGTACCGGACTCGATCCAGTCCCCGTCCTCATCCTGCCAGGACGATACCTTGCCTCCGTATATCGAACGTTTTTCAAGCAGTGTTACGGAAAACCCCCGGTCGGTCAGGCGTTTGGCTGCCGTTAGCCCGGCAAGCCCTCCTCCCAGTATCAGAACAGACTGTTTATCCCCCTGCATCAGCACTATTTAATGAATGGTAGATAGTGTTCTTACAAAGCCGATCTCCCTTCCAGAGCTCTGGAAAGAGTTGCTTCGTCGATAAATTCAAGCTCGGCTCCGACCGGAATACCCCTTGCTATTTTTGTCATCCGAACTCCGAGCGGTTTCAGAAGCCTGCTGATATACAAGACCGTCGTTTCACCCTCTACCGTCGGGCTCAGCGCCATGATAACCTCTTTTACCTCTTCACCGCCAGATGGAGAGATGCGTGAGAGCAGTTCCTTTATTCTTATATCGTCAGGCCCGATTCCGTCAAGAGGAGATATGACACCGTGAAGCACATGGTAGACCCCTCTGTACTGCGCTGTTTTTTCAAAAGCAAGTACGTCCGCGGGAGACTCCACGACGCAGATGACGGAGCCGTCACGCGCCGATCCCCGGCATATGGAACATGGATCATCGCCCCGGTCGGTAACATTCTGGCAGATTGAGCAGCTTATCACCCGCTCCTTGACGTCCCTCAGGGCCCGTGCAAGCTTCTCGACCTCCCCTGACTGTTCATGCAGGATATGCATGGCCAGCCGCTGGGCGGTTTTTCGCCCTATCCCCGGCAATTTTGCAAATTCCTCGATCAGAGATTCAATTGCCGCTGAAGTATATCGCATGGATGTCCTACTGCCCGAAATTGAAGTTTTTCAGCATATCTTCACCACCGAGCATACCGCCGGCTGCTCTCGACAACTCTTCACGGGCCTTCTCCGCGGCTTTTTCCAGCGCACTGTTTACAGCAGCAACGACCAGATCCTGAACCATCTCGATATCGTCAAGGATTTCAGGGTCGATCGTCACGGAAAGCACTTTCTGTTTTGCGCTGACCGTTGCTTTAACCATACCTCCCCCGGCATCCCCTTCGGCGGTTATTTTTTCGAGCTGCTTCTGAACATCCTGCATCTTTGCCCCAGCCTGCTGGAGCTGTTTCATCATGTCATTGAAATTAGGCATGGCCATATTCATGAACTCCTTCTTCTAATCACGTTTTCCGAACTTTTTGTCGATCCGGTTTTTTCCGGTGTCCGGCACAGTATTCACAACACAAAACCGGCTCATCACGTTTCAATAAATTGTTGTTTCAATTGAATACGCAACAAATCGATCACATATCTCAAGATTTCCGGCGGAGTGCCAGATATATCTTCTCGAGAATATCCTCGGTCGTGAGTTTGTATTTTTTCATCAGCTCGTCGGGTTTTCCGGATTCACCGAATGTATCCTCGACACCTACCATTTCGATGGGAACCGGAATATTTTCTGCGCAAACGTGCGCAACTGCGTCACCGAGGCCGTTATGAACCTGATGCTCTTCAGCGGTAACGATAGCCCCTGTATCGTTTGCTGCACGGACAATCGACAGCTTGTCGACAGGTTTGACAGTATGCATGTTGATCACCCTGACGGTCACCCCTTCTCTCTCGAGAATACGTGCTGCTTCGAGCGCCTTCCATACCATGATGCCGCAGGCAATGACGGTGACGTCTTTTCCGGGATTCAGCTCGATCGACTTCCCTATTTCGAAACCGTCCTCGTCAAGAGAGAAATCAGGCACGGAAGGCCTGCCGAAGCGCAGGTAGGCCGCGCCATCGAGCTCATGAAGCGCTTTTACAGCACGCTTTGTTTCACTGTAATCTGCCGGAACAACTACGGTCATTCCCGGCAATCCCCGCATGAGACCGATATCTTCAAGCATCTGGTGTGTAGCACCGTCCTCTCCAAGTGTCAAACCCGCATGGGAAGCGCATATTGTAACATTGAGACGGGAGTAACATATCGACTGCCGGATCTGGTCGTACACCCTTCCCGAGGCAAATGCGGCAAACGTGCCGGCGAACGGCTTTTTACCGGTAGTTGCCAGCCCGGCGGCCATGGAAACCATGTTTGCCTCGGCGATACCGACCTGAAAAAAACGCGAAGGGAACTCCTTCTGAAAATGATGCATATGCAGCGAACCGGTCAGATCTGCACAAAGGGCCACAACATCATCGTCTTTCCGACCTATTTCCAGCAAGGCCTCGCCAAACCCTTTACGGGTTGCAATCGAGTCACGGGAAACATATCGGACAACCTCGGCAAGGGTGTTTTGTTCTCCCATTTATCCAAGAATAACTTAAATTTTTTAAAGTACTTCCCTGTTGTTACCATGTATCCTCAAATCGTCCGAAATGAGAAAAGTTGAATATAAGCATACAGAAATAGCGGTAAAAAAAAAATTTGGGCAGAACTTTCTGACCGACCGCAACATCTGCCGAAAAATCGTCAGGGCGGCCGATCTTTGTGAAAACGACCGGGTGCTGGAAATCGGCCCCGGATTCGGAGCCCTTACAAGTGCCATTCTCGAAGCGGTCCCGGATTTTACCGCTGTTGAAAAAGACCGCGAGCTGGCTGCTTTCATTCGCAGGGAATTCCCGCGCGTCCATTTGATCGAAGGCGATTTCCTTACGGTAAACCTCCCGGATCTCGCTGCTGACGGCCCATTGAAGATCATGGGAAACATACCGTACTCCATCACCTCACCGATCCTGTTCAAGCTTCTCGACAACCGCAGACACATCTTGTCAGAAACCCTGATGATGCAGCATGAAGTTGCCCTCCGTCTCGTTGCCAGGCCGAACACGAAAGATTACGGTATCCTTGCCGTACAGCTGCAGACCTTTTGCCGGGTCGACTATCTTTTCAAGGTCAGGAGAAACGTGTTCAGACC
>JANQFD010000016.1 GCA_028278005.1 Chlorobium sp.
TATATTCGGGATCACGGTGGCGTGCCGAGTTTTCTCAACTACAAGCCCAAAGGTGATCCTGATGTAACTCCCTATCCTGCAACACTCTGTGTTTCCATCAATGAGGAAGTTGTTCACGGTGTTCCCAGTGAAAAGAGGGTGATCAGGGAAGGAGATATTGTTTCTGTGGACTGCGGAGTCTATAAGGGAGGATATCATGGTGACTCTGCTCGTACCTATATCATCGGGGAGGTTTCTCCTGAGGTGAAGCAGCTTGTGGAGGTTACGAAGGAATGCCTCGACCACGGGATTGCCCAGGCGATTGCCGGAAATCGTCTTCATGACATATCGGCTGCTGTTGAGGAGCATGCCCGTTCCTTCGGCTTCAGTGTCATAGAAAATATGGTTGGTCATGGAATTGGCAGTGAGCTGCATGAGGAGCCGCCTGTTCCGAACTACGGCAGAAGAAACACAGGCATCAAGCTTCGCGAAGGGATGGCCCTGGCTATTGAGCCTATGATAGCGATGGGAAGGTCAAGAAATGCGGTTTCGAAAAAAAGGGCCTGGGTAGCAGTAACCGAAGATGGCAAGCCATCAGCTCATTTTGAGCATACGATAATAGTACGAAAAGAAAGGGCTGAAATAATGACACTGCCTTGAAGAAGGTTGTCATGTACATCCCGAACTGAAACAAGGAGTTTACAACTGTGGCCAAGGAAGAAGCAATTGAGGTAGAAGGTGAGATTCTCGAAGCGCTGCCGAATGCGCAGTTCAAGGTGAAGCTTGAAAACGGGCTTGAAATCCTTGCGCATGTATCGGGGAAAATCCGGATGCATTATATCAGGATACTGCCCGGAGACAAGGTCAAGGTACAGATCTCCCCCTATGATTTGACAAAGGGCAGGATAACCTACCGTTACAAGTAATTCCTGAAAACGGGGGATGCTTGATTTATTCTGAAAAATTTTATTATATTTAAGGCCTTTTCTGTTTTAGAACAACATAGTATAGATAGCGGGGACAGCCATGAAAGTGTATTCATCAATTAAAAAACGTTGCGAACACTGCCGCATAATCCGGCGGAAAGGCAAAAGATTTGTGATTTGCAGGGTGAACCCTAGCCACAAGCAGCGACAGGGTTGATCGGATTGATATAAAGAAAAACGAATTATACAGAAGACTATGAGGATTGCCGGGGTAAATTTACCGCTGAACAAGCATGCAGTCATTGCTTTAACCAGTATTTACGGAATCGGAAGAACTTCCGCGAACAATATCCTTCAACGTGCAGGTATCGACCCTGTCAGAAAGATTTCAGAGTTGAGCGACGAAGAAGCGCACACTATAAGGGAAATTATTGCCGAGGATTACATCGTTGAAGGGCAGGCAAGAGGTGAGCAGCAGTTATCCGTCAAACGGTTGATGGATATCGGGTGTTACAGGGGGCTTCGCCATAGACGTTCGCTGCCTGTAAGAGGTCAGCGTACACAGACTAATGCGAGAACCAGAAAAGGTCGTCGGAAAACGGTTGCGGGCAAGAAAAAAGCGGTCAAGAAGTAACCGTCGATCATAGAGACAGCTAACAGAGATATAAAGATTGTAAAGATACATGGCTACAACAAGCAGGAAAAAAAAGAAGGTAAAAGTTACATCTGAAGGTGTCGTGCACATCAAAGCCTCGTTCAATAACGTGCTGGTAACCATTACAGACATGCAGGGAAACACGGTTTCCTGGTCAAGCGCCGGCAAGAACGGTTTTAAAGGATCCAAGAAAAACACACCGTACGCTTCCCAGGTGACATCCGAGGCTGCGGCAAAGGAAGCATACGATCTTGGTATGCGATATGTTCATGTGTTTATAAAAGGCCCGGGAGCGGGAAGAGACGCCGCTATCAGAGCTCTTCAGGGAGCGGGACTCGAAGTGAGATCCATCAAGGATATTACGCCGTTGCCGCATAACGGTTGCAGGCCTCCCAAACGAAGAAGGGTATGATCACCAACTATCTGTTCAACGAATATTTCAATGAGTTAATTTGCTATGGCACGATTCAGAGGTTCTATTACTAAAGTATCAAGAAGGTTAGGGGTAGCTCTTTCTCCAAAGGCGGAAAAATACCTTGAAAGGCGGCCGTATGCACCTGGTGAACACGGGCAGTCGAGAAGGGGAAAGGTGTCCGAGTATGCTTTGCAGTTGCGTGAAAAACAGAAGATGAAATATCTGTACGGTGTCCTTGAGAAACAGTTTCGCAACTATTACAAAAAGGCCGTTTCGCAACGGGGCGTTACCGGTGATAACCTGGTAAAGCTTCTTGAAAGGCGTTTGGACAATGTTGTTTTCAGGGCGGGTTTCTCTCCGTCAAGAGCCGGATCGAGGCAACTTGTCAATCATGGTCACCTTCTTGTCAACGGGAGAAAAGTCAATATTCCCTCGTATTTGCTCAAACCTGGCGATGCTATCGAGTTCAGACAGAAAAGCCGGAACCTTGACGCTGTGACAGACTCACTCAATAAAGCTCCCGAATCCCGCATACCTTCATGGATACAGGTTGACAAGGCTCACAAGAAAGCGGTCTTTCTGACAGTTCCTGAACGTGAAGAAGTGCAGGAGCCGTTTAACGAACAGCTGGTTGTTGAGTTGTACTCCAAGTGATTTTAAGAAACTCTAAGGTATAAAGACCATGATATACCAAATGCAGATGCCCGAGAAAATTGATGTTGACGAAGGAACGCATAATGACAGGTATGGGAAATTTATAGCGCAACCTCTTGAGAGAGGTTACGGCGTGACACTGGGCAATGCAATGCGCAGGGTGCTGCTGGCATCTTTGCCAGGATCAGCGATTACCGGCGTGAAAATCGATGGTGTGTTTCATGAATTTTCTGCAATTGATGGTGTTCGGGAGGATGTGCCGGAAATTGTTCTGAACATGAAAAGAGTACGGTTCAAATCATCGACCAAGAGGAGCTGTAAAACCACATTGACTGTTGACGGTCCTTATGAGGTTACTGCCGGTGATATAGTTGCCCAGGAAGGGGAATTTGAAGTGCTGAACAAGGAGCTGCACCTCGCTACGGTTAATGAGGGCGCGAAGCTGAGCATGGATGTCTATATCGGTCGAGGTAGAGGATATGTTCCGGCGGAAGAGAATCGTGGTGATGGCATGCCGATAGGGTTTATTGCGATTGACGCAATTTTTACTCCTATCAAAAACGTAAAATTCTCAGTGGAGAATACGCGTGTGGGTCAACGAACCGATTATGAGAAGATGATTCTCGACGTTGAGACGGATGGTTCAATATCCCCTGATGATTCGATAAGCCTTGCCGGCAAGATCATCAACGAGCATGTTTCACTTTTTGCCAACTTTTCGCCTGCCGAGGAAGAATTTACCGAAGAAGAATACAAGCAGCAGGATGATGAGTTTGAAAACATGCGCAAGTTGCTTCAAACCCGGATCGAGGATCTCGATCTGTCAGTTCGTTCCCACAACTGCCTGAGGCTTGCCGAAATCGAAACACTCGGAGATCTGGTTTCCCGGAAGGAAGAAGAGCTTCTTACCTACAAAAACTTCGGGAAAAAGTCACTTATGGAACTGAAGGAGCAGTTGGAAAAGTTCGAACTGAAATTTGGTATGGACATTACCAAGTATCAGATGAAAGGATAAAGAAGTAAACAGATTTTTTTTGAATTATTGAGAGAACCTTGCAGTTATGCGCAAAGTAAAGTCCGCAAGAAAACTTGGGAGAACAGCAGCCCACAGAAGGGCAACGCTGGCTAATTTATCGACACAGCTCTTGCTGCATAAACGTATAGAGACAACCGAGGCTAAAGCCAAGGAGACTCGCAAGTACGTTGAAAAAATCATTACGAAAGCTAAGGACGGGACTGTCCATGCTCAGCGTATCATTTTCAGGAAAATTCGCGACAAGGCAGCAGTTCGTGAACTTTTCGAAGATATTGTCGGCAAGGTTGCCGACAGGAACGGCGGCTATACGAGGGTGGTCAAGCTTGCCCCAAGATACGGCGATGCAGCGAAAATGGCCGTGCTTGAGCTTGTAGATTATACCGAAGCACCGGCAGACGCTAAAAAACAGGTGAAACAGGATCGTGCGAGACGAGTACGCGGTTCGAAAAAAGCATCTGAACCTGCTCCGGAAGTGGCCGAAAGCGCAGTAAAGGAAGCTGAACCGTCTCCAAAAAAGAAAACCACAGCGCCAGCAGAAACGAAAGCGAAACCTTCCGTTGAAAACGAATCTGCTGCAGCTGCCGCTAATGAGGAAAGCGCACCCGAGGAAAAGGAATAAGGTTCGGTTAAGAATTCTTCCCGGACAGAAGAGGGCACCGTAAAGCAGTTGTTTTTACGGTGCTTTTTTTGTGTCAGGAGGGTTCTCTGCAATTTTTCCGCTGACGAGAACGATATATTTATTTGCAAAGCACTCGTCGAAACGGTCAATGGGCAGCAGTGTCACTTCGGCCGGGAAACCGTTGTTTTTGTTTGCTGCCGACTTCGCCTCCCGAACTTCTTCTTCCAGATCGCCCCCTTTAAGGCATATAAGCGAACCTTCAGGTGTTAACAGCTTTTCGGCATAACTGCAGAGGATCGGAAGCGGTGCAACCTGGCGGCTGAGAATCGTGTTAAAAACCATTCCTTTCAGTTCTTCCGCCCTGATTTTTTTTGCAAGAACATTTGTCAGTCCGATAGTCTTTATCATGTTCTGGCAGGCAGCTATCTTTTTGCCGGTTGCGTCTACAAGCAGGAACTTTGTTTCGGGAAATGCTATGGCAAGAGGGATGCCCGGCAATCCTCCCCCCGTTCCTATGTCGAGAACTTTTTCACCGGGTTGAAAAGGGTGAAACAATCCGATAAGGAGAGAATGAAAGACATGTCTGATAAGCAGTGATGACTGTTCCTTTCTGCTCACGAGGTTCAGTGTCTTGTTTGCCCTCTGAAGGAGGAGGGCATAGTGCTCAAGCAATTGGAGTTGACGGTCATCCAGCACAAGTCCTTCCCCGGAGCATTTTTCTCGAATGATTTCAATATCTGGCGTCGGATTCATTCCACTGACTGCAATGAAGTAGGTCGGGGCAGCTCCTCTTAAGTTCCCCCCGAAAAAAAATGTAAATTACTGTTAATGTATGAATTCCTGAGTTGAGCGTTGTATGTTATGTTGCATCCATTCTGAAGAAACGATACAGTAGCAATGACCCATTATCCGGGAGAACATATCTATGCGGTAATCATGGCCGGCGGAACCGGCGGCCTCATGCTGTGGCCTTTTTCAAGGAAGAAGAAGCCCAAACAGTTCATCGATGTGTTCGGAAGCGGTGCCATGATTGAGTCTGCCATTGCCAGTCTGGGGGATTACGTCCTGCCCGAGAATATCTATGTGGTTACCAGTGCCCAGGGAGAAAAGATGATGCATCAAACATTGTCCTGGTTTCCAAAGGAGAATATACTTGTCGAACCGGTGGCGAGGGATACAGCACCCTGTATAGCACTGGCAACTGCATATATAAGTAAAAGGGATCCGGATGCGGTTATGGTTGCCGTACCGGCTGATCTTCTGGTGCTAGACAAGAAATCATTCATTGAACTTCTCAATGCCGGAGTACAGATTGCGCAAAGCAGTAAAAGAATTGTAACCATCGGGATAACGCCGGACCGTCCGGAGCCTGAATATGGTTATATCCAGATCGACAAGCCACAGCCGACCGACGACTGTTTGCATGACAGCAACGTTACGATGTTTTCCGTGAGGGCGTTTGCAGAGAAACCGGATGTCAAAACCGCACAGGAGTTTATAGACAGCGGAGATTTTTACTGGAACAGCGGCATTCTAATCTGGAACATCAATGTGATTCGCAATGAATTTGAGCGTTCCATGCCCGATCTTTTCAAGGACCTGCAAAGCATTTACGACGCAATCGGATCGGATCGGGAACAATCGGTGATAGAGGACGTTTACAGCTGGATTCATCCCATTTCGATAGCCTACGGCATCATGGAAAAAGCTGAATCAGTCTGTATGCTTGCCGGCGATTTCGGATGGACCGATCTGGGGAGCTGGGACGACGTTCTCAAGATTGACAAAAAAAGTGCGGAAGCTTCCCGGCAGAGCGATTTGAATCTTGTCCAGGTTGACTCGGCAAACAATTTTGTGAAAAAACCCGAAAAAAAAGCTCTGGCAATCGTTGGTTTGGAGGATATTATCGTGATTGATACGGATGACGCTCTCCTGATCTGTCACAAAGGTCGTTCACAGGATGTCCGCAAGGTTGTAGAGATCATGCGACGTGAAGGCCTCGAGGATTATCTTTGACTCTACAGTCAGCACCTCGACCTATCTGTTTTCAGATATTGCCCATTCTGTACCATCTCTGGTGTCTTTCAGGTCTACTCCGCATCGTGCAAGCCGGTCACGTATCAGGTCGCTTTGCGCGAAATCCTTGTTTACCCTTGCCTGTTCACGCAAATCAAGCAGAATTGAGATAACGTCGCCGAGCATTTCTGCTCCGCCTGTTCTTTCTCCGGAACCTTCCGTTTCATCTGTCTCGATGATGCCAAGCACGTCACGGCCATAGGACTCGAATATTTTCAGACAGTCATGCTTCGCGTTTTCCGAAAGACAATGTTCGCTGTTCAGGGCGGTATTAACCGCTCTTGCAAGATCGAAGAGCACTGCAATGGCAAGCGGGGTATTGAAATCATCGTTCATGGCTTCGGTAAACCGCTCGTTGTATGCCTCCGTGTCGAGTTCTCCACTGCCCGGTTCGGCTGATCTCAGGGCGCGCCAGGTTTCCTGAAGCTTTTCAAGTCCGGTTTGTGATGCCCTGATGGCCGTCTCCGAAAAATCCAGGGGAGAGCGGTAGTGTGACTGTAAAATAAAAAACCGTATAACGACCGGCGGAATGGTCTGGAACAGATCTTTAAGATTAACCGAGTTTTTCAGGGATTTACCCATTTTTGTGCCCTCAACCGTAACCATGTTGTTGTGCATCCAGTAGCGGACATAAGGTTTTCCTGTGGCAGCTTCCGATTGCGCTATCTCGCACTCATGATGGGGGAATTTGTTTTCCATGCCGCCCCCATGAATATCGATTGTCTCGCCCAGGTATTTCATGGCCATGGCTGAACATTCGGCATGCCACCCCGGATAACCGGTGCTCCATGGCGAATCCCATTTCATGATGTGGCCGGGTTCCGCCTTTTTCCAAAGCGCGAAATCAGCGGAGTGTTTCTTTTCGCTTCTCGATTCAATCCTGCCTCCCGATTGCTGTGCGTCCTGATCGGTTCTTCCCGAGAGTTTGCCGTAGCCGGAAAAAGAGGATACCGAGAAATATACGTTGCCGTTTACCTCATAGGCATGGTCCTTTTCTATCAGGATTTGTATCAACGCGATCTGTTCGGGTATGTGTCCGGTTGCGGTAGGTGCGATATTCGGTCGATCGACGCCTAACCGGTCCATGTCTTCGTAGTAACTTCGTGTGTAGTACTGGGCAATTTCCATGGGGTCGGTTTGTTCGAGGCGCGCCTGTTTGGCGATTTTGTCTTCACCCTCGTCAGCGTCATCTGTCAGATGCCCGACATCGGTGATATTCTGGATGTACTTGACGGCATAGCCGAGATGCCGCAGCCATTTGACAACGACATCGAACGAGACATAACTTTTCGCATGACCCAGATGGGCGTGTCCGTAAACCGTGGGTCCGCAGATGTAGATCGTGGCAACTCCGGGGTGCAATGGCTTGAACTCTTCTTTCTTTCTGCTGAGTGAATTGTATATGTGCAGGGACATGATGGTTGATTAGTCTTCTGTGCTGTAGCGTATGAAAGTTAGGGACAAGTTAAACATTTGGGTTTTTGGCGCAAGGTGTTTAGCTTTCTCATTCAGCTTTTACCCGGTCATGCAACATCCAATCGCTGCTTAAGGGCCTTTCTTTGATTCAGGTTAATGCTCTGACATGAAAATAAGAAACGCGAGGTTTTACAAAAGTGTTTCAGCTCTGAACCAGCTCCCGGAAGAGACGCTGCCTGAAATTGTATTTGTCGGAAGGTCCAATGTAGGCAAGTCCTCACTGCTCAATTCGCTCACCGGAAAGAAAGGCCTTGCAAAAACAAGCGCGACACCGGGAAAAACACAGCTTATCAACTATTTCGTTATCAACGATACCTGCTTTTTCGTAGACCTCCCGGGCTATGGTTATGCAAAAGTCTCCAAAGTTCAAAAACATGAGTGGGGGAAACTGCTCGGAGGCTATATTCGGATCCGGGACCGCATCAGCCTCATAGTGCTGCTTGTCGATTCCCGCCACCCTGAAATGACATCCGATCACGAGATGATGGCGTTCCTGGAGTACTATGGGCGCCCGTACGGCATTGTACTGACCAAATATGACAAGTTGAAGCAGAAAGAGAAGGCAAAGACGGAGCGCGCAATGAAAAAGTACTCGTGCAAATCCAAATTTATAGTAAATTACTCGGCTCTTTCCGGGCAGGGAAAGGAAGAGTTATTAGAAAAACTTGCCAGCTATACGAGCTAAAAAAAGAATTGCCGTGAAAGAAAAAACAACAAAGCCTCAGCAGTCAGCTTCTGCAACGGTCATTGTCGGTACCCAGTTCGGTGACGAAGGAAAAGGAAAACTCGTTGATTTTCTCTCCCACAAATTCGATGTTGTGGCACGCTATCAGGGCGGTGCAAATGCAGGGCATACGATCTGCTTTGATAACAAAACCGTCGTGCTGCATCTTATTCCCTCGGGGATTTTTCATGAGGGTTGTACCTGCGTTATCGGTAACGGTGTGGTGATCGACCCGAATGCCTTGCTGGATGAGATCCGGCAGGTTGAAAAGCTTGGTTACGATGTTAAAGGGCGTTTGTTCATCAGCCACAACGCGCATCTCATCATGCCGTATCACAAGTTGCTCGACTCATTGCACGAAAACGCACAAAACAAGAAAAAAATCGGTACGACCGGTCGAGGTATCGGTCCGAGCTACGAGGACAAGTTTGCCAGAAAAGGTATCCGGGTAGTAGATCTGCTTCATCCGGAAGTTCTCGAGGAGAAACTTCGATCCAATCTCGAGACCAAAAACAAGCTGATTACAAATATCTACGGTTCCGAAGAGATCGACATCGATGCCATGGTGCGTCAGTACTCCGAGTTCGACCAGATAATCAATCCCTATGTCACCAATACCCAGCTGCTCCTGAACAAAGAACTTCGCGAGGGGAAAACCGTTCTGCTTGAAGGTGCCCAGGGTTGTCTGCTCGATGTCGATCACGGGACCTACCCCTATGTTACATCGTCCAACCCTACAGCCGGCGGTGCTTCGACAGGATCGGGCATTGCCCCGAATTACATCCGGAACGTTATCGGTGTCGTCAAAGCCTATATGACCCGTGTCGGCAACGGGGCTTTCCCGACTGAACTGCATGATGAGACCGGTGAAAAACTGGGCAAGATCGGCAACGAGTTCGGGGCTACAACGGGTAGAAAAAGGAGATGCGGATGGCTTGACCTTGTGGCTCTGCGCTACTCGCTCATTGTCAACGGGGTGACCGAGATCGCCCTGACAAAACTTGACGTGCTGGACGCATTCGAGGAGATATCCGTCTGCACCGCCTACACTCTTGACGGCAAAGAGATCACGGACTTCCCGACCGACGACCAGACGCTCAGCCGTGTGAAACCTCTGTACAAAACCCTCAAGGGATGGAACGCTTCAAATGCCGAAGCCCGTTCATATGAGGACATGCATGCAGAGACAAAGGCATTTATCGAGTTTCTCGAGGATGAGCTCGGCGTACCGGTAACCTTCATTTCCGTCGGTCCCGGAAGGGACGAGACAGTTTTCCGTTAGTGCAATCGCATACAAGAGGGGGGCGTTTATGGCTTTGATGGATATAACGGTTATACCGCTCGACAAGGGTGCTGCAGGACTCAGTACCTCGGTCGCCCAGCTTCAGGATATACTGAGGGAGAGCGGGCTTGATTACCGTCTCAATGATCTGGGTACCACCGTTTCGGGCAATGCAAGCGAGCTTTTTGCAATGGCCGAGCGGTTGCACGGGCATCTGTTTACAACCGGAACGCAGCGTGTTTATACGGTTATCAAGATAGATGACCGCAGGGACAAGGAGGTTTCCATCGGGGACAAAACAGCGTCGGTCGAACGCAAAATGGAACGGTCCTGAGAGTACAGGATTAATGAAAAATATTGTTATCTTCACTTCTTTATGTTTACAGTGTACGGTTAGATTCTCCACACCGTAACCCGGTTCATGAAGGTTCGGTTGAAGGGGCAAATTTTCAGGAGGAAGGAGTTCATGGCGTCAGTTCCGGGCACAACACAGTTGATCAAAGAAGATAACGTTACCCACAGTTTTTGCGGTCTTGCAAGTGTAGGCTGGCTTTACCAGAAAATCAGAGACAGTTTTTTCCTCATTCTCGGTACGCATACCTGTGCACATTTTCTCCAGAATGCACTTGGTATGATGGTTTTTGCAAAACCACGTTTCGGGATAGCTCTGCTAGAAGAAGGTGATTTATCCCGCGAGGATCCAAACCTTGAAAATGTTATAGCCGAGATAAAGGCCGACCATCATCCATCGGTTATCTTTCTGCTCTCCTCATGTACCCCCGAAGTCATGAAAGTCGATTTCAAGGGTCTTGCACGTACGCTCAGCACTCCTGAAGTGCCGGTGCTTTTCGTGCCCGCAAGCGGCCTTGTGTTCAATTTTACACAGGCTGAAGATTCCGTGCTTCAGGCAATGGTGCCATTTTGCCCTGAGGCACCGGCAGGGGAAAAAAGTGTCGTGTTTATCGGTTCGGTCAATGACTCGATTGCAGATGATCTGCGTTCGGAAGCTGAGGAGCTGGGGATCAAAGTGGGCGGATTTCTGCCCGAAAACCGTTTCGATCAACTGCCTGCAATCGGTCCCGACACGGTTCTTGCTCCGGTGCAGCCTTACCTTTCAAGAGTGGTCTCAAGGCTTAACCGTGAAAGAGGTGCAAAAATGCTGCGCTCGCTTTTCCCGTTCGGTCCGACTGGGACGAGGGTTTTCTGGGAAGATCTTGCGGCAATGTTCGACCTGACGGTTGATCTGAAAGAAAGAGAACATGCGGCATGGGAAAGGATTGCCGATCAGGTTCGTCTGCTCAAGGGAAAACGGGTATTTTTTACCGCCGATACCATGATGGAACTTCCCCTTGCACGTTTCCTGAAAAACGTCGGGGCTGATGTTGTTGAATGCAGCAGTGCGTATATCAATAAGAAGTTTCATGCCCGTGAACTCGAGGCGCTTGAAGGAATCAGAGTTGTCGAGCAGCCCAACTTTCACCGCCAGTTACAGGATATCAAGCAACAAAAGCCGGATCTTATCGTAACCTCTCTCATGACGGCAAACCCTTTTGTGGGCAACGGATTCATAGTCAAATGGAGCATGGAGTTTACGCTGATGCCTATTCACAGCTGGTCCGGGGTGTTTACGCTTGCCAATCTTTTTGTTTCCCCGCTCAAACGCAGGGAAAACCTTCCCGAGTTTGATGAATCGGTCTGGCTGAAGGGAGTTATGCCGAGTGCCGGACATTAGAAGTGTTTGATATTGCAAAATAAAGAGGATTATAAAGCATGCGTTTAGCTTTCTGGCTCTATGAGGGAACGGCTCTGCATGGAATCAGCCGTGTAGCCAACAGCATGAATAACGTGCATACGGTATACCATGCTCCTCAGGGAGACGATTACATAACCGCAACATATACCATGCTGGAGAGAACCCCGGAGTTTCCGGCGCTTTCCATCAGTGTTGTCAGAGGACAGGATCTCGCCCGGGGCGATTCACGCTTGCCCGGCACTCTCGAGCAGGTAGATGAACATTACAAACCCGAGATCATTGTTGTCGCTCCAAGCTGCAGCACGGCCCTTCTTCAGGAAGATATCAAACAGCTTTCAAGGCATTCAAGGGTGGATTCCGGCAAGATTCTTGTCTATGATGTTAATCCTTTCAGGGTACAGGAACATGAGGCAGCCGAGGGCTTGTTTACCGAACTTGTCAAGCGGTATTCCCTTGAACAGAGCATGACCGAAAAACCCAGCGTCAATCTTCTGGGTTTTACCTCTCTCGGATTTCACCTGAGGTCGGACCTTACGAGTCTTCGCAGGATTCTCAAGACACTTGGGGTGGAGGTGAACGTTGTCGCTCCATGGGGAGCAGGTCTCGAGGATTTACGCAACCTTTCCGCCGCATGGCTGAATGTTGTTCCGTATCATGAAATGGGAGCCGGAGCAGCACATTACCTGCGTGAAAAATTCGGCATGCCCTCACTGCAGGGGACACCGATGGGGGTTCAACCGACGCTCGACTGGATCGGGCGGCTGCTTGAACAGCTCAACAGAGTTGCTGAAGAAAAAGGGTTGCCCGTACTGGAAATGCCTCCCTTAACCGATTTTTCACTTGACGGTCTCAGCGCGCCAAGCGGTGTTCCCTGGTTTGCGCGCACGGCAGATATGGAAAGTTTCAGCGGTAAACGCGCTTTTGTCTTCGGCGATGCGACGCACACCGTCGGTATGGTGAAATTTCTGAAGGACGAGCTTGGTATGCAGATTATCGGTGCGGGCACCTATCTTGCAAAACATGCCGACTGGGTCAGGGAACAGCTTGAAGGATATCTGCCAGAGCCGCTTATGGTGACTGACAAGTTCCAGGAAGTGTCAAAGAAAATAGAGGACGAAATGCCTGAACTGGTCTGCGGCACGCAGATGGAGCGGCACAGCTGCCGCAAGCTCGATGTTCCGTGCATGGTCATTTCAACCCCTACACATATCGAAAACCACCTTATCGGTTACTATCCGGTGCTTGGTTTCGAGGGAGCGGACGTTCTGGCCGACCGGGTTTATACGTCATGCAAACTCGGTCTTGAAAAACATCTTATCGACTTCTTCGGCGATGCGGGTCTGGAGTATGAGGAAGATGAAGATGCTGCCGGCGCAAATGGCCATGCAGCAACGACTGTTTCTTCCGGAGAGAGAACGGCAGGTGAGATGCAGCCCGGAACCGAACATGATGCCGATGGAATGCCCTGGAGTGCAGATGCTGAAAAGATGCTCAAGAAGGTGCCGTTTTTCGTTCGCAAGAAGGTGCGCAAGAATACCGAAAATTTTGCTCGTGAAAACGGCGAAACGACAATAACCGTAGAGGTTTTCAAGAAAGCCAAGGAAGCCCTCGGAGGGTAGGAAAGTTTTTGTATCGTTAATATTAATCTTTGTGTACTCACCATGAGTTTAATCCTTGC
>JANQFD010000002.1 GCA_028278005.1 Chlorobium sp.
CAGGATGGGGGATAGCAGACAACGATACAAATCCTGATCTGGTTATTATTCATACCTGTGCCGTTACCGCTCAGGCGGAAAAGAAGTCAAGGCAGCAAATCAGAAAAATGGTACAGAAGTATCCGCAGAGCAAAATAGCGGTCACGGGCTGCTATGCGCAGTTGAGCCCGGATGACATTGAGAAAATTGACGGTGTGGATGTTATCCTTGGCACAAAAGAAAAATTTGCTGCACAAAAATATATAACGGCTGGAAATGAAAAGATATACAGAGAAATATCACCGCCTGAAACCATAACTGAAGCTTCGCCTGCGCATTCGTTTGTTTCCGGAAAAGAGTGGGGAAGAACACGTGCTTTTCTGAAGATTCAGGATGGTTGTGACTATGGTTGCAGTTACTGCACGATTCCCCTTGCACGAGGAAAATCATGCTCTGTACCGCTTGAAAAGGTTATAGAGGGAGCAGGCAGGCTTGCCGAAGCAGGGTATCGTGAGATCGTTCTGACAGGTATCAATATTGCCGACTACCGTAACGGTTCTGATGGACTTGTAGAGCTGCTGGAAAAGCTGGAGTCTGTCGATGTCGGAAGGATCAGGATAAGTTCTGTCGAGCCGGACGTGCTCAGTGACAGACTTATAGACAGAGTTGCGACCTCATCAAAGATCATGCCTCATTTTCACCTTCCTCTTCAATCCGGCTCCGATGCTATACTGTCGGCAATGCATCGCCGCTATACCGCATCAGGTTACAGTGAGCGTTTGCATAAGGCGGTTGAGACCATACAGGACTGCGCTGTCGGTGCGGATGTCATGATCGGTTATCCCGGGGAGACCGAAGACGATTTCCGGGCAACATGCGAACTGCTTGAATCACTCCCGGTAGCTTATCTGCATGTTTTTACCTGCTCCATCCGGCAGGGAACCTCACTTGCGGCAGAGGTTACAGCCGGAATTCGTCAGAGAACCTTATCTGAAACAGCGCGAGCAAGAAGCGGGATGCTGCTTGAGCTGGCCGGGAAAAAACAACGTGAGTTTACGAGGCAATATGCAGGCCGGGAGCTTGATGTGCTTTTCGAGGATCAACAGGTCGTTGAAGGAGGGCTAACGAAGATTTCCGGGTATTCACGCAACTACCTCAGGGTACAGGTTATTACGAAAGATAACCTGACCGCTCGTGATCTTGTAGGGAGAGAGGAGAAAGTTTATATCGAAAGCATGAGTGACGATTTGATTTTAGGGGGTAGATTTGTAACTTAGAAGCCGTTTTTTACGAAATGTTTCCTTATACCGTGATGTTTCTCCGACTTGTTAATCTGTCAAATAACTATTCACATGCCTATTAAATCCCGTATCCGCACTATCCCTGACTATCCAAAAAAAGGAATCATGTTTCGTGACATAACGACCCTCCTCAAGGATCCGGTCGGCTTCAGGCTTGTTATTGACCAAATTACGCAGCATTATCTCGAGAACGGGGTGGATTTTGATGTAATAGTCGGTATGGAGGCAAGGGGCTTTATCATAGGAGGAGCGCTCTCATATACTCTGGGAAAAGGGTTTGTCCCGATAAGAAAACCCGGCAAGCTTCCGGGCGAGGTTATCGATCAGGAGTACCAGCTTGAATACGGAACCGATAAAGTGGAGATGCATATCGATGCTCTCGAAAAAGGAACCTGCGTACTTCTTGTAGACGACCTGCTTGCAACCGGCGGGACTGCTCTTGCAGGAGCTGCACTGGTTGAGAAAGTGGGGGGTGTGGTGGCTGAAATGGCGTTTATCGTCAATCTGCCGGACATCGGCGGTCAGAAGAAGCTCGAGAGCAAAGGCTATAAGCTCTATTGCCTTACGGAATTTGAAGGGGAATAAAGCGCATGAAAGATTCGTTGCCTCGCTTTTTGTTTTTGATACTTACTGCTTCTTTTGTGATACTTGCCGGTTTCAGCACAAACTTGTGTGCCTCTGAAGCAATTGAAGCTGGTCATGTCGCCGGGGAAGTTGCTCATCTTCCTCCGTTATGGATGGTTATTCCTTTTGCCATCTTACTGCTCATGATTGCCACCGGGCCTCTTTTTTACCATCATTTCTGGGAGCATCACTATCCCAAGGTTGCGGTCGGTCTCGGTTCATTTGTCGCGGTGTTTTACGCTTTTTTCATGGACCACGGAACGCATGCGTTACTCCATACCCTTGAAGAATATATCTCGTTCATTGCTCTTATAGCATCGCTTTTTATTGTTTCAGGGGGGATTTTGATTAATATCGGTGCCCGCGGCAGACCCCTTGTTAACGGCGGGTTGCTTTTTTTCGGGTCGATTCTTGCAGATGTCATAGGCACAACAGGAGCATCGATGCTCCTGATCCGTCCCTATATGCGCATCAATGAGGGGCGTCTCAAGCCATTCCATATAGTGTTTTTCATTATTCTTGTCAGTAATATCGGCGGTGGTTTGACTCCCATCGGTGATCCTCCTCTTTTCCTCGGATTTCTCAAAGGAGTTCCTTTTTTCTGGATATTGAAAGAGGTCTGGCACATCTGGCTGATTACGGTTATTGTGCTGATAGGTCTGTTTATGATTTTCGATACTATGGCCGGTAAAGGAACAGTACCTGAAGAATTTCAAAAACATGCAGGAAAAATCCTCGAGATCAAGGGCTCCCGGAGTTTTGCTTTCCTAGGGATAATCATCGTTTCGGTGTTCATGGATCCCGCAGTCATCTCCGGTTTCCCCAGTTTGCAGGAAATGCTTCATGTTCCATTCGGAATTCGGGAGGTTATCATGTTTACCGTAGCGTTTGCCGCATACAAAACAGCTGACCAGGAGGCGATGAAAGGCAACGAATTCAATTTCGAGCCGATCAAGGAAGTTGCCTTTCTGTTTATCGGTATTTTCGCAACCATGATACCGGCACTCGAACTTATAGGAGCATATGCGGAATCTCATGCTGCAGAGTTTTCCGTTTCCCGTTTTTACTGGCTGACCGGATCTCTTTCAGGGGTGCTGGATAATGCGCCGACCTATCTGAATTTTCTGGCCGGCTCTATGGGTAAATTCGGATCGGATATCGGATCGGTTGAAGCTGTCCGCAGTTTTGCCGACGGTGTTCAATCCCCGATTGCATCCGATGTACCGTCGGATGTGTACCTGCTCGCCATATCGGTTGCTGCGGTGTTTTTCGGAGCAATGACCTATATAGGCAACGCCCCGAACTTCATGGTTAAAAATATTGCCGAGCAGGCTGATGTCGAGGTGCCGAGCTTTGTCGAATATGTGTACAAGTATTCTCTGCCAATACTGCTACCGGTTTTTGCAGTGATCTGGTATGTGTTTTTCAATTATTAGCCTACAATCAGGTGATGCCGCAGAGCAAAGAGAGTCCGAATAACAATTCTATTGGGGGTAGACATTATGAAGGGTTTTGTCCAGGCAATACAGGACGGTGAAAACGGCCTGGTGTTCAGGAACTCCATTTTCGTTCCCTTTCACCTTGAACTGCTCAGCGTGTGGATAGGAAAGGAAATGTCACTTCTTGCTGTGCCGGATCTGTTGACAGACTTCTGTGATGGAAACGGTCAGATTGCGGTTCGTGAAGGAGACCGGTATACCAACCTTGTGTTCAGAAAATTCGGTGATCTGCCCAAAGAGCTTGGCCGGTCCAAGGGACATATCATTTTGCATGCGGCAGAAAAGGGATGTGACATTTTCGATGAAGAAAACAGACACTACATAAAGGTGGGTTTTACTGACCGTCATATACTGGATTTCGAGCTTGTCGACGACCCTTTCTATCTGTAGGATCACGGGAGCAAAACTTCCTTAAACCACCATGTTTGCTTTACGCCGTTGACGCTTCGTAGAGCATTGCTCGAAATCATCAGTGGCTCTCTGTACATTACGGTCTATGCGCAAGGTTCGGCTCATGACCAGGGTTATGCTAAACCTTGAGGCTTTGGCTGACAGCGTGTTTGAACTCTTTCGAAATCTTGAAGGTCGGAACATTTTTTGCGTCGACAGAGACTTTCTCTCCCGTTCTTGGGTTGCGCGCCAGACGCTGGTTCTTGTAACGGATGTTGAAGGAACCGAAACCCCTGATCTCGATTCTTTTGCCAGCCTTCAATGAGTCGATAATGCTCTCAAAAAGAGAATCAACCACCGATTCGGTTTCATGCTTGGTAAGCCCGGTTCGGTGAGAGATGGTATTAACAAGATCCGCTTTTGTCGTTGTATTTCCCATGTCGCTTAAGTTCTAAGGTTAGATGACGTTACCAATTATTATTGTAACCAAATTCGTACCGCAACAATTCCAATAAATACAGCAAAAAATTTACGCAGCAGTTCGTTTGTCATGGATGTTGCGATCTTTGCTCCGAAAAGTGCCCCCAGAAAAAGGCCGGCAGCAATGATAATCCCGAACCAGATGTGTTCGGAGCTGATCTTTCCCGCCCTGTAGTATTCGAGCACACCCAGAAGTCCAACCGGAAGAAGCAGTGCTATAAGTGAAGTTGCGTTTGCGGTATGTTGAGGGAAACCCATAACAAGCACAAGAACAGGAACGATAATGAGTCCCCCTCCAATACCGAACATGCCTGAAAGAATTCCGGCAGCTATTCCTGTCATGAACATCCATATGATTTGCATGAAGCGCTCCGTCTAAGGAAAGAGGTTATGAAAGGGCGACGGAAGTGCCGCCTGCATCTATAATTGCATCGATCTCGTCGTTGTTCAGTATCTCTTTTTCTATCAGCGCAGCAGCAAGTGCATGGAGAAGATTCTTTTTGTCGGTGAGAATACGCTTGGCATTTTCCATGCATTCCATAACGATGTTGCGGACCTCCACATCTATCTGCAGGGCGGTTTCCTCACTGTATTCACGCACATGAGAATAATCTTTGCCGAGAAAGACCTCTTTGTGCCCGTCTCCATAATTTATCGGACCGAGTTTTTCGCTCATTCCCCAGCTTCTCACCATTTTCCGGGCAATTTCGGTTGCCCGTTCAATATCATTTTCCGCCCCTGTGCTCGTCTGATCGAAAATCAGCTTTTCAGCCGCCCTTCCGCCGAGCGCATAGGTGATCATGGCAATCAGGTTGTCCCTGTCCTGAGTGTATCGGTCTTCTTCCGGAAGGTATGCAGTCTGGCCAAGGGAGCGTCCCCTGGGTATGATAGTCACTTTGTGGATAGGGTCTGAACCCTTGGTGAATTTGGCAACCAGAACATGGCCGGACTCATGATAGGCAGTGATTTTTTTCTGCTCGTCCGAAATGTACATACTTCTTCTTTCGGGACCCATAAGGATTTTATCCCTTGCGGCTTCGAAATTATCCAGCGATATATCTTTTCTCCCTTCGCGCGAAGCCAGGAGTGCCGCCTCGTTGATGAGGTTTGCAAGATCTGCTCCGGAAAATCCGGGGGTGCTCTGTGCGATTTTCTCGATATCGACGTCAGGTGCAAGAGGGGTTTTGCGTGAATGGATGTTCAGTATAGCCACCCGCCCGCGTATATCGGGTTTATCGATTGTTATCTGACGGTCAAATCTGCCGGGCCTCAGAAGTGCCGTATCCAGAACGTCCGGGCGATTTGTGGCAGCTATCAGGATAACATTGTCCTTGGTGGTGAACCCGTCCATCTCGACAAGGAGCTGGTTCAGTGTCTGCTCGCGTTCATCGTGTCCTCCCCCCAGACCGGCACCACGGCTGCGGCCTACAGCATCGATCTCGTCAATAAAAATGATGCAGGGGGCATTTTTTTTGGCTGTCTCGAACAGGTCGCGTACTCTTGCTGCTCCAACACCGACAAACATTTCAACAAAATCAGCACCGGAAATCGAGAAAAAAGGAACTTTTGCTTCTCCGGCAATTGCTTTGGCAAGCAGGGTCTTGCCGGTGCCCGGAGGGCCGAGAAGCAAAACTCCCTTTGGAATCTTGCCCCCGACTTGCTGAAACTTGTCGGGATTCATCAGAAAATCAACTGTTTCCCTGAGCTCTTCGACCGCCTCGTCCACACCTGCAACGTCCTCGAATGTCACCTTGACGTCAAAATCACTGACAAGTTTTGCGCGGCTTTTGCCAAAAGCGAAAATATTTTTCTGCATACCGCCGTTCTGCATCGACATGCGACGGAAAATGAAGAAGTAGATTGCGGCGAAAATAAGCCAGGGAGCCAGCAGAATAAGAAAGTTGTTGAAGTCATTTGTGCCTTCCCGAACTTTTACCTCAATGCCTTTCTCGGCCAGGATATCAGCCTGTTCAATCGAAAATTCAGGTACCCTGGTGGCAAAACGGTCAACCTGTTCCCTCGAGCCGTCTATAAGCTGGAGTGTTGCAGGGCTTTTAAGAATACCTTTCAGCACCGCGGACCGGTCAGGCGCAGTCTCGACTGTCAATGATACGATCATATCCTGACCGAGAACCTTGCGGTACTCATTGTATGTGATTTCCCTGGAGTCGTCCTGGATGAAAAATCTCTGGAAAACAAATATGAACACCAGAAACAACATGATGTAGATCAATATCCTGGGAAATCGTTCTTTTGTTCCTTCGCCGCTTCCTCCGCTTCCAAACCATCCTCCAGAGTCGGGATCAGGGTCTTTGACAGGTTTGAATTTATTCTCTGCCTGTTTTCTTTTCTCTTCTTTGTCAGCCATTTCTATCGGTCTGGTGTTTAGGCTTCATGGTAACTTGCCTTTTTAAAAGTAATTAAAAGTACAACTATAAGGGTAGATAAAAAGTTTAAAAAGGGATGCAGGTTTTCGAAATATTCCTGCCGGTCGTTTCACAACAATCAATGTCCGGCAGCTGGGGGCTATAGGAATAACAGGGACTTTTTCTTAAATTCATTGCCTTTACACGCACCGAAAAGGTGTACCTGATACTATTATACATATACATCAAATCAGCAAACAGCAGTAACACTATCATGCAGACAACACCTGTTAATCGGGTAAGAACAAGATTTGCTCCATCACCGACAGGTTACCTCCATGTGGGTGGGCTCCGGACAGCTCTCTATAATTACCTCTATGCGAAAAAGATGAACGGTGATTTCATTGTGAGGATAGAGGACACCGATCAGGCGAGGAAAGTTGAGGGTGCCGAGAAAAGTCTGCTGGAAACCCTTGCTGTTACAGGCATCGTTCCTGACGAGAGCTTCATGCACGGGGGTAATTTCGGTCCTTACATCCAGTCTGAAAGGCTTGAAACGTACATGCAGTTTTGCCGGCAGCTGCTTGAAGAGAAAAACGCCTATTACTGTTTTTCAACCGCAGAGGAGCTGGAAGAAAACCGCAAGCTTCAGATGAAGCAGGGTATGCAGCCGAAATACAACCGCAAATGGCTTCCCGAAGAAATGGGGGGGACAATGCCGGAAAGCGAGATCAGAAAAAAACTTGAAGCAGGATTGCCGTATGTTGTTCGAATGAGAGTGCCGGATTACATTTCCATCATGTTCGAGGATATGGTTCGGGGTCCGGTAGAATTTGATTCGGCAACAGTGGACGACCAGGTACTGATGAAATCGGACGGTTTTCCAACCTACCATTTTGCCAGCGTGATCGATGACCATCTTATGGAGATCAGTCATGTCATTCGTGGGGAAGAGTGGCTTTCATCGATGCCCAAACACCTTTTGCTGTATGAATTTTTTGGATGGGAGCCCCCGAAGGCAGCACATCTGCCCCTGTTGCTCAATCCGGACCGGTCAAAGCTCAGCAAACGCCAGGGCGATGTTGCGGTTGAAGATTTTATCAGGAAAGGATACAGTCATGAAGCCATCATAAATTTTGTCGCTCTGCTTGGATGGAATGAAGGCGAAGGCAGCGAGAGAGAGGTTTACAGCCTCGATGAACTTAAGGAAAAGTTCACGATCGAAAGAGTTGGAAAAGCAGGGGCGGTGTTTAATGTCGAAAAGCTCGGGTGGCTTGAAAAACAATATATAAAGGCCCGTCCGCTTGAAGCAATCGTCAAGAAAATAAAATCCCTTCTCCGGGATGAGCTTGAGAAAAAAAGCACAGATATGGACACCGGTCGTATTTCAAGCGACGAATATCTTGGTCAGGTTGTCGAACTCATGCGTGAACGTGTGAGTTTCGAGCATGAATTCATAACCTTTTCAAGTTATTTCTTTTTCGATCCTCAAGAGTACGAAGAGAAAGCTGTCCAGAAACGCTGGGCGAGCGACACCAACAGCGTGCTCGGAGAGTTTATCGGTGTGCTTGAAGACACAAGCGACTTCAGTGCCGACAATCTCGAGACAGTTCTCAAGGATTTTGTTGCCCCGAGAGAGAAAAAGCCGGCATTTCTTATTCACCCTCTGAGAATTCTCACATCCGGTGTAGGGTTCGGGCCAAGCCTTTACCATATGCTTGAAGTCCTTGGAAAAGAGGCTGTCATCCGAAGACTGCGTAAAGGGATAGAGCGAGTCGACGGTGTAACTTCATGATGTCAGGGTTTTTTGTTATTCTTGCATGAATAGCACGTAAACCCAACACTACCCCATATGCATTATGATACGCAAAGAAAGTTTTCTCCTGCAGACAGTCGGAGGTGAGCATCTTCTGGTCCCCTTGGGGAGTCAGGTTATGGATACCAACGGTATTATTACGCTCAATGAAACCGCAGCGTTCATCTGGGACCTTCTGGAAGAGGAACGGACCATCGAGGAGCTTACGACTGCCGTCGCCGGCAGGTTTGAGGTGTCGAGGGGGCAGGCTGAGTCAGATATAACGTTGTTTGCCGAGAAGCTGGATCAGAATGGCCTGCTGCAATGAGTCGTCTCACCGATGACTACGGAGCGCTTCTGAACAAATTGCAGAAAAGCGCTGCCGAACACCGCCAGCCCTTAAACGTTACGTTCGAACTTACTGCCCGCTGCAACCAGGCTTGCCGAATGTGCTACATATCCCGGCCGGTTACCGATTCAATTGCAAGGAACCGTGAGCTCACGGCGGCTGAATGGGTTGATATAGCCGGACAGGCAAAAAAAGAGGGGATGTTATTTCTGCTTTTGACAGGAGGTGAGATATTTGTCCGCCCGGACTTTTTTGAGATATACAGGCCCCTTACCGGGATGGGATTGCTGATTTCTCTCTACACCAGTGCCACTCTCGTTACTGATTCCGTCGCAGACCAGCTTGCTGAGATGCCGCCTCACCGGGTCGAGGTTTCACTGTACGGTGCTAATGCGGATACCTATGAGACAGTTACCGGTACTCCGGGAAGTTTTGCCCGTTGTCTCAAGGGGATCGAAGCACTTGTCAAAAGAAACATCAATGTGGTTTTGAAAGCCACGATTACACGGCAAAATGCCGGGGAACTCTACGATATGCAGAAAATTGCAAAACGCTGGGATCTGCAATTCTCTGCGTCATGGCTTCTCACTGGAAGAACGGACGGTATGCCTTCCGGGATTGACGCCTGCCGTTTATCTCCCTCCCAGGCTCTTGCAATAGAGGAGGCTGATCCGGATCTGGTCGAGGAGTGGCGTAATAGTGAGATGTCGTCCGGAAAAGAAAATTTCTATTGCCAGGCAGGTAAAACCTCATGTCTCATTGATCCGGCCGGAGCCATGAATGTCTGTTCAGACCTTCCTGCTCCGGGCATAATGGTTCCTGATGTCGGTTTCAGGGAGGCCTGGAAAGAATTGCAGCGTTTTGTCGAAGCTGCACCGGGCCTTTCAGCCGAATGTCTTGACTGTGATGCAATACAGTATTGTGCGATATGTCCGGCCTGGTCATATCTTGAAAACGGACGGATGGCAGGAAGCGTGGAGTATCTATGTAAAATAGCACATGAAAGAAAAAAACGTTATGAGTCCGAACAATAACCTGACGCATTTGTCCATAGCGGATATTCAGATCGATCTCAGAAGTCCTCTTACGGTTCGCGAAATGCATATCGATGAGCTGCTCGAACCGTTTTTCGGTCAACCTGAGCGCCCCGCAGGCAGGATCCAGCTGCAGTGGGAGGAAAGTGCCGATATTCTGCGTGGGGAAGGGGAGATGGTCTACGATCCGGGGATTATATGGAGAATGTTCCGAGATGGCGAAACATGGTGTGCAGAAATCAGCTATGGGGATCAGCCCGCCGGGGCCGGGAATGAAGAGGTGCGATGTCTTCTGCGTGCCAATAACGCTTGGGATACTCTGACAATGACGGAAAAGCGTTACGGAACCGGCGGTTGGCATAGTCTTCTTGCTCTCGGGGCGGGAGAGCTGATAATCCGTTCGGCCATGGCGCTTTCCGGGGGGATTGTTCTTCATGCTGCAGGTATCGATGATAATGGCCGCGGCATTGTTTTTTCAGGGCATTCGGGAGCAGGCAAAAGCACTCAGCTTGATTTCTGGCTGGATGAGGATGGCGTGATTCCTATGACCGACGACCGGGTTGCAATCCGTGTTTCGGGTGATTACGCCGTATGTTACGGTACTCCCTGGGGCGGAATGCCTGATATTGCCTCCAATCACGCAGCTCCCCTCAAGGCGCTTCTGCTGCTTGAACAGGCTTCCGAAAACGGCATTTCCCTTCTTTCGCCGAACAACGCCGCAACTATGCTTGCCTGCAGGGCGTTTTTGCCTTACTGGGACAGAGCACTTCTTCAGCGTGCCATTTCAAATCTGGACAGGTTGGTGAAAAGTATACCTGTTTACCTTTTACGCTGTCGCCCCGAACCTTCTGTTGTCGAACTTGTCCGGTCTGTATTATGATCTTCGAAGGGAAGGATTTTATGCCGATCGTTGCAGATGCCCTGGAAAGAAACCAGCAGGTCCGGTTGTCTGCGAACGGAAGCAGTATGACACCGTTTATCTATGATGGCGATACAGTTGAAATAGAATCCCTGCATTCCATTCCGTCTTTAGGTTCGATCGTGCTTGCAAAATCCTCCCGGGATGAGTTTGTCATGCACAGGATTGTCAGAAAACGCAGGGGAGCCGTTTATCTTCGGGGGGACTTCCACTTTTTGTTTGATTGTGAGGGACCTTTCAGTGAAAGGGATCTCATTGGAGAAGTTGTATGTTCGTGGCACAGGGAGCAGTTGCGGGTTCACAGCAAAGGATTATGGAAATACGCGGGGTTTGTATGGATGTTGCTCTGTCCTTTTGGTCTGCTGCTCTATCGCATAACGGTTTTTCTGCGCTCCCTTGTGCGAAAGATCCTCAGGCTTTCGGCTGTGTGATGGGGGATGCCCCGATAGTAGAGGCCTTCCGGGGTCGCCTTTTTAAGGGAACAGGTACTAACCATAAATGAGACAAGGCTCTGTATGGTTGACGTAACAAGTCTGCGAAACAGGATAAAAACCGTGTTTCAGCTGAGGCGAAGCCTGAGCATTGTGTGGCGTTATGCTGCAGGATGGACAGCGGTCAATGCCGTGCTTGTTTTTATTCAGGGTTTGTTCCCTGTAGCGGCATTTTATCTGATGAAGCAGATTGTCGATACGGTGACAATCTATATCGATTCTCCAGGACAGGAAAACCAGAACTATTCCTGGCTTATGCTCTGGGTGGTTCTTGCCGCACTTGTCGCACTCTTTGCTGCCTTGTCGCGCTCGTTTGGCGAATATACCAGTTCAGCCCAGTCGCTGACCCTTTCCGACAAAGTTGCAGACCTGCTGCATGAGAAATCCCATTCAGTTGATCTGGCGTATTACGAGAACCCCTCCTATTACGATACGCTTCACAGGGCACAAGAAGAAGCCCCCTTTCGCCTGCCCCGTATTGTCGAAGGGCTGATAGAAATCGCAAGAAGCGTGACAGCACTTCTCGGCATTGTTGTTCTGATGTTTTCATTCAGCGGTTTTCTCGTCCTTGGTCTGTTTGTCGCGACGATTCCTGTAGCTGTTATACGCCTTTTGTATTCCCAGAAATCATTTGAACTTGACAGGGCACAGACCGAGCCTGAGAGAAAGGCTTGGTACTATCACAGTATTCTGACAGACATGGCAGAAGCGAAAGAGGTGCGTGTATTCAACCTCGGCAGATTGCTGCGAGAACGGTTCCAATTGCTTAAAAAGACAATGCGGGAAGAGCGTCTCGAGCTTCTCCGGTCAAGGGTTGTCCTTGATATGATTGCCCAGTTGCTGGACGTGCTTGCCTTGTTTGGTTCTATTGTCTGGATTGTGTCAATGACAATCAATGGGAAATCGACACTGGGTGAACTTGTGGCTTTTTATCTTGCTTTTCAGGGAGGGTTGAGCTACATGCAGGCGGCGTTTTACGCTTTTGCAGACGTATATGAAGACAATCTGTTTTTATCAAATCTTCATGAGTTTCTCGGTATAGAACCGGAAATAACCCGGCCTGAGAATCCACATCCCGTTCCCGGTACAATGAGAAAAGGAGTTGAGTTCAAGGATCTGGTGTTTACCTATCCGGGCAATAATCGTCCTGCTCTCAAAGGTATCGATCTGACACTTTCGCCCGGCGAGGTGATCGCGATTGTGGGCGATAATGGTTCAGGGAAAACAACTCTCGTTAAGCTGCTCTGCAGGTTATATGATCCTTCGGCAGGAAAAATAACGGCGGACGATCTTGACCTGAAAAGATTCGATCCGGCTGAATGGCGAAAAAAGATAAGTGTGGTTTTTCAGGATTACGCGCACTATGCGCTGACAGTTCAGGAGAACATCTGGTTTGGTAATATCGACAGACCACCGGATGCAGACAGCATGAAAGAGGTTGCATATCGATCCGGGGCCGCGTCTTTCATAAAAAAACTCCCCTATGCCTACGATACGGAACTCGGCAGGTGGTTTACCGATGGCCATGAACTGAGCATAGGGGAATGGCAGAAACTTGCTATTGCAAGGACATTCTGGAGGGACGCCGATATTTTTGTTTTCGACGAACCGAGCAGTTCTCTTGATCCGATAGCCGAAGCGCAGCTTTTAGAGAATTTTCGTTCTTTGTTGAAAGGGAAAAGTGCAATACTCATCAGCCATCGTTTTTCAACAATAAGAATGGCGGACTGCGTCTATGTCATGAAGGAAGGAGAGATAGTGGAGAAAGGAACGCACGAGGACCTTCTTGAAAATAACGGACATTATGCCGAGCTTTACCGTACGCAGGCAAAACACTACGAGTCACCGGAGAGACAAGAATGAACGAGATAGAGAAAAAAGTTCGTGAAATTCTGTTTGGTCTTGTCCGCTCCCCGGATGCCTCTTTTCTTGCCGCTTTGCGGGAATGTAAAGGGGGAGTCTGGGAAAAGCTGTTACAGGAAACCGAACAGCACGGCCTGACACCGCTTCTTTACAGGAGGGTTCAGGCTGCAGGAGTCGCGGTCCCTGAAGATGTCGGCAAGAAAATGCATGCTGCATATCTCAGAACGGCCGAACAGAATATTCGCCGCTATGAGATTCTGAGCAGGATCTACAAGGCTTGTGATGAGGCGGGCATTGAGGTCATACCCTTGAAAGGAATCTATCTCGCCAGCGAAGTATACAGGGATATCGCTCTGCGTGAAATGAGCGATATTGATATTCTTGTGAGAAAAAAGAACCTGGATGCTGTTGAGGATATTCTTGATGAACTGGGTTTTATCTCCCTGCAGCAAAACAAGGACCCTGTTTTCGAAAAAGGGCATCATCTGCGGTACATCATCGAGGAGAGCGGTCTTTTGATCGAGGTCCACTGGGATCTCATGGATCCTGATGATAGCGTACAGGTCGATATCGATGCATTGTGGGATCGGTCCGGATCACAAGATGATGCCGGGAAAAATGTCCGGGTGCTTTCTCCGGAAGACCTCCTGCTCCATTTATCCGTGCACCTTGCGAACCATACCTTCTTTCTCGGTCTGCGCGGGTTGTACGATCTGGCCATGACCATAGATGTTTTCATGAAAGTCATCGATTGGGACAGGCTGTATGACCTTGCAGTTGCGTGGAATGCAGTCAGAGCGCTCTACGTAAACCTGCAGCTTGTTTCGGATTTGCTGGATGTAGAGGTCATGGGAGAATACCTTGAACGGATAAAGCCCGGTGAGGTCGATGAACAATACCTTGAGGTTTCCAGAGAGCTTGTCTTTGCTTCCTATGAGCCCAACAACCCTGTATTTTCACTCATGTCAGAGGAAGACAGTCGGCAGAAGACAGAATTTATGCTTGAGGTGCTTTTCCCTTCAAAGCGTACCATTACACTGAAATATCCGTCTGCAACAAACCGTTTCGAGATAGCGATGAGCTATCCCCTTTATTATATGGATCGGATAAGAAAATACTGGGATGTGTTGTGGGGGCTCTGTCTCGGCAGCCGGCAGACAGTTGAGGAAAAAGAGAAGCACAAGAAGATCCTGGAAGTAAAAAAATGGCTTTTGTCAGGATAGTCCCGATCCGGAAAGGCGTACGTAAAATTTACGGTATTATTTGTTTGGTATGGTGTATCTTTTTTACATTAAGGTATTAGTATAGCAGTAAGTGTTTTTTTCAATGGTGGAAAGAGCCTGTTTGGCATTTATTAACATCTTACAATAAAAGCATATGTCACAATCTGAAATTCAGGGTAAAGAGCAGAAACTTCCCTACGAGTCTCCCGATCTGCAGGTGGTTTCGGTGCGTATCGAGGAGCGTCTGCTATCCTGCGGGAAAAGGGAGCGCCGACGCCGTACAAGAGGTATTCGCATTGGTCGCAGACGCAGAGGGGAAAGGCTCAATATCACTCCGGTAGGCAAGGTCTCCTAATTGCCCTGGAACATACTCCCCCATTTTTCCCGCCTTTGGCGCAAGCTATGCCTTTTTCTCGATTACCGTTCGGAATACAGTATATCCGATGCCTCTTTTATTGAAGGACGCAAGTATTTTTCTTTTTGCATAATGCATCTCTATCCTTATATTTGCAGTCACGTTTCAAGGACAGATAGCTCAGTTGGTAGAGCAAAGGACTGAAAATCCTTGTGTCGGGGGTTCGATTCCCTCTCTGTCCACCTGGCAATATCGATGAAAACCCTTCTTTTGAAATCGTGCGGTTTTTACTTATCAGCCTTTTTTTCCATCATAAATACCATACGGCAAAAACAGTCAAGATGCCTCCATTCAACAGGTATCTGTTGATAATATCTTCATGTTTTTTGTATGAACATCACCACTGAGTTAGATCGGGATATCTGGCACAATCTTCAGGAGCCCGGTTCCTATGAGTGGTGGTATTTCGATGCCGAAGATGAGGCGCAGGGATTCTCGTTTGTCTGTATCTGGTTCGCCGGGTTTGCGTTTTCCCCCTACTACATGGAACACTACCTGGACTGGAAACGACGCAGCTGTTCCGATCCGCCCAAGGCCCTCGATTACGCAGGTTTCAGCTTTCAACTCTATGAAAACGGCCGTGAAACGGTCAATTTTATCAAGGAGGGGCCTTCATCCCTTTTTGAGAGTTCGGGAAACGATATAGCGGTGCGGTTTGAAAAAAACCGTTTCCATTATGACCGGAAAAAAGAGGCCTATGTGCTTGACATAGCGTTCGATTATCCGGCGAGGCACCTGAAGGTTGAGGCCAGGATCCTGTTTAACGTACGGCATCGCTACTCCTATCGTAAATCCGACGGCAACAATAACGGCAATGTACCCCGCCACGAATGGCTGCTTACTCTTCCGAGGGCCGATGTGTCAGGCTCGGTGAGGATCGAGAATACAATCAAAAGAGCGAGCCGTACGGTACATCTGCACGCGAGAGGTTATCATGACCACAACCTGGGCATCATGCCCGTACACGAATACATCGATACATGGTACTGGGGGCGTGCGTTTTCCGATGAGTACGATCTTATCTACTACATGATTTTTTTCAGGTACTCCGGTTACAAACCGCTTTCGCTCTGCATGCTCCATGAAAACGCCACAAAGAAGCTCACGGTGCATGAAGGATTGGGTGTTCAGGAATCAGGCCCCAGGCGAGGTTTGTTCGCTCCTGTACACAGCCGGAGCCTCAGGTTTTCCCATGATACGTTTCATATAGATATCCGGCAGAAACAGGTGCTGGATTC
>JANQFD010000047.1 GCA_028278005.1 Chlorobium sp.
GCGTGGTCACAGGCAATGGCGTCAATTGTGCCGTCTGTAAGGGCTTCTACAATGGCGTCCCTGTTTTCGCTGCTGCAAAGCGGCGGTTTCATGATATAATGGCCTTTGTCGTCGGCTTCGGACAGGTCCTGTTCGGTGAGCGTAAAGTGGTGCGGCGTGACTTCACAGCTAACCTGCATTCCCTTTGCTTTTGCCTGACGGACGAGATCGAGGGCTCCGGCGGTGCTGATATGTGCGACATGGTACTTCGGGGAGGCAACCGGCGGGTTGAGCTTGTGTTTCTGGAGGTATGCGATCAGGTGTATATCCCTCGCAAGGGTTATGACCTCCGCAGCCTCGGGTATTCCCTTGAGTCCCAGAAGCGTCGAGTAACTGCCTTCGTTCATGATGCCTCCTTCCGAAAGAGAGGCATCCTCGCAGTGCTGAATGACCAACAGGTTGAAGCTTGCGGCGTATTCGAAAACCAGCCGCATCATCCTGCTGTTCTGCACGGCCGTTCCGTCATCCGAAATCGCTTTGATACCGTACGAGCAGAGTTTGCCGTAAGGGGAGAGCTTCTCCCCCTTGCTGGATTCGGTCATGGCGGCTACGATCTCGATATCAACCGGCAGGTGGCTTGTATTATGTTTGATGAACGCGGCGCCCAGAGGGCTGTCTATGTCCGGTTTGGTGTTAGGCATGACAGCTACCCCCGTAAAACCGCCTGCCAACGCGGCCCTGGATCCTGTTTCAAGGGTTTCCTTGTATTCCTGTCCGGGTTCCCTGAAATGGCAGTGCATGTCGAAAAAGCCGGATGCGACAACCTTTCCGCTCATATCGATGAGACGGTCATTCGGGCCCGAAGGGATTGTTTCATCATCAAAGGTAATCGTGTCAATCACCCCTGTTTCAGATACCTTTATGGAACCCCGCATGTCGAGGTTCTGGGCAGGATTCAGCAGTCTTGCGTTATGGAGGATTATGTTCATGATCTTTTTACTTCGATAATTGTTTAATTGCTATGTGACGACAGCATCCAGTGTGACGAGCAGGGTTGAGCCATGACTGGTATGTAAAAAAAGGCCGGCATGCAGCATGTCCCCGTAGTCTACCTTTCCAACGCCCTCGGGTGTGCCTGTAAACAGAAGGTCTCCTGCACGCAACCCGTAAATATACGATAAATAGGAAATCAGTGATGCAATGTCGAAGAGCATCATGGCCGGTTTTCCCCTCTGGACGACAGTTCCGTTGAGAGAAAGCTCAAAGGCAAGCATATCCGGATTGAGTATATGGTCGGCGGGAATGAAGTCGGAAACCAGAGAGCTCTTTTTGAAGCCTTTACATTTGAGCCAGGGTTCACCTTTCTTTTTTGCATCCATCTGGACGTCACGCAAGGTCATATCGAGACCGACCCCATATCCTTTCACGTACGACAAGGCATTGTGCAGCGGAACATTTTGACAGTCTCTGCCGATAAGCAGTACGAGCTCGGCTTCGTAATGCATGTTTTTCGATACCGGTTTCCCTGCGAGTAAAGGAATGGAGGATGTGCCGTCATGGGAAAGTGACGATCCCGGTTTAAGAAAAATAATCGGTTCTTCCGGTTTTTCAGAAGTCCTGGGCCGTGAGGCAGTGTCGGATTCCCACTGCAGCATTTCTTCGGCATGCAGTTGGTAATTTTTCCCGACGCAATATATTGAAGACGGATTGAGAGAAGCAGCCGGAATGAGAGTCATGTTGATCTGTTCTGAACCGGGCGTCCCGATTTGCCGGGATGCTCGAGAGTAGTAAGGTTAATAAAAAAACAGGCTTTTACAGTATACGTATAGTGAGACATATTCCTCACCTGCCGGGACACTCTCCGGATACAATCGGGACTCGCGACAATGTAGAGATATCCCCATTTACTGAACTCAATGTAACAAGGATGCAACGAGAACGGAAAGAAGGATGTTAATTTAGTATCTTGGCTATTTACAAAAAGCTGTGTTGTGCTCAAAGCTCGACAGGCTTGCCGTTGTTTGATCCATGTCCGGAAAAGTGAAATCAGGTGAAGACGGGCCGGCAGCTGTACGGAAGGACAGTATCAGGAAGGAACTGAGGAGTGTTCGCGCTTCAATGGACTGTAATCAGTGGGAGCTGGGAAGCGGGGCAATAGCCCGAAAGGCATTTCAGCTGGAGGAGTTCCGTGCTGCTGCAGACGTCATGATCTATCTTGCCATGGAGGATCGCCGGGAGGTTGATACGGCGCCTCTGATAGCTGCTATAGCTTCTGCAGGACAGATGAAGATGTTCGCGCCCTCTCTTTGTGGAGAGAATCTTTGTGCGGTGCCTTACCGAGAGGGTGTTCCCCTGGTTCGAGGCAGCTTCGGCCAGCCCGAACCCCTCAGAGTGAACAGGGAAAAAGAGGCATTCCCCGATATAGTGGTTGTGCCTGTGGTTGCGGTCGATCGTACGGGAAATCGGCTGGGATATGGTAAGGGTTATTATGATCGTTTCATAGCAAGTCTTCGGAAAAAAGGGAAAGATCCTTTTGTTGTCGGGCTTGCTTTTTCTTTCCAGCTCCTGGAATTTTTGCCTGAAGACGCCTGGGATGAAAAGCTTGACTGTATCGTTACTGAAAAAGAGGTGTTGAGATTCAATTAACTATGAAAACATACTGTGAGCATGGAAAAGAAAGCCGGGGTTGGGGAGGTAAAGGTCAAAGTTCCCGATTTTCGCAACCCCTCCTATTATATAAACCGTGAGTTGAGCTGGATGGCGTTTAATCAGAGGGTGCTTGAAGAGGCATTGTCTCCCGGTGTGCATCCCCTGCTTGAAAGGGTGAAATTTATCTCTATTTTCAGTTCCAATCTTGACGAGTTTTTCATGATCCGCGTTGCGGGTCTCGAAGATCAGTATGATGCCGGGATCCAGGATCGCTCGGTCGACGGCCTTACTCCCCAGGAACAGATAGAGAAGATCCGCGAGGGGGTTCTGGAGCAGTTTCGTCAGAGAAACAGTTGTTTTTACAATGACCTCTGCCCTGAACTGCAGAAAAACGGTATCGAGTTTGTCGAGTACCGGGAACTCGGGGAAGATCAGAAAAAGGTTTTGCAGGGATATTTCAGAAACGAGATTTTTCCTGTGCTGACCCCTCTGGCTGTTGACACCGGTCACCCTTTTCCCTTTGTTTCAAACCTTTCGCTGAACCTGGCGGTTGAACTGGAGGATCTCGAGACCAAGACCCTGAAGTTTGCCAGACTGAAGGTTCCGAGAATCCTGCCGCGCCTCTTGCGGCTTGATGCCATTGAGGGACTGGATTTCGGGGATGACTGTATTCGGATGCTCTGGCTCGAAGACCTTATCCAGAACAATCTCGAACAGCTTTTCCCTAAAATGAGAATTGTACAGTGCCATCCTTTCAGGATCATTCGGGATGCGGATATAGAGATCGAAGAAGACGAGGCAGGAGATCTTCTTGAAACCATTGAGCAGGGAGTGCGTTCAAGGCGGTACGGAAAGGTTGTCCGGGTTGATGTAACACCAAGCATGCCCGACTCGATGAGAAAGATTCTCGTCAAGAATCTGGAGGTTCGGTCACGCAACGTCTATGAAATGCAGGGGGCTCTGGGGATGAGTGACCTGATGGAGATGATGAAGATCGAGAAACCCGAGCTTAAAGACGAGCCGTTTGCACCTGCCAATCCACTTGAAGAGAAAGTCGGAGGGGATATTTTCAGCGCCATTCGACAGGGCGACCATCTGCTTTACCATCCTTACGATTCTTTTCAGCCGGTTGTTGATCTTATCAATCAGGCTGCAAATGATGCCCAGGTGTTGTCCATCAAACAGACCCTCTACAGGGTTGGAGGAAACTCACCGGTTGTCAAGGCACTGATGAATGCCGTCGAAGCGGGCAAACAGGTGGCGGTTCTTGTGGAACTCAAGGCGCGTTTCGATGAAGAAAACAATATCGGGTGGGCCAGAGCGCTGGAAGATGTCGGGGCGCATGTGGTGTATGGTTTTATCGGGTTGAAAACACATGCAAAACTGACGCTGATAGTGAGAAGGGAGCATGACAAGCTGAAACGCTATCTTCATCTCGGTACCGGTAACTACAATCCTGCAACGGCAAAAATATACACCGATTACAGCTATCTCACGGCAAACGAGATGCTGGCAAATGATGTATCCGAGCTTTTCAACGCCTTAACCGGCTATTCGAAGCATACAACCTATCGGAAGTTGATTGTCTCACCGGTCAATACCCGCAGCAGGATTATCGAAATGATCGACCGTGAAATACAGTGGCACAAAAAAGAGGGGAATGGTCGAATCATCATGAAAATGAACGCTCTTGTGGACAATAAGACCATCAGAGCGCTTTACAGGGCTTCGTGCGAGGGGGTGGCCATTGATCTTATTATCCGCGGTATATGCTGCCTGATCCCCGGAATAAAGGGGGTAAGTGAGAACATAAGGGTGATAAGCGTTATCGGAAGATTTTTAGAACATAGCAGGGCTTATTATTTTCGTAACGGAGGGATGGATGAACTTTATCTCGGGAGTGCCGATATCATGCCGAGAAACCTTGATCACAGAGTGGAAGCCTTGTTCCCGATCATGGACGATGAGCTGATAGAGGTTGTCAAGGCCGAGCTTGAGCTTATCCTGAGAGATAACGTTAAATCATGGGAGATGGTTTCTGACGGTTCCTACCTTAAGGTCAGTAACGACAAGCCTCGGGTGAACAGCCAGAACCTGTTTCTCAGTCAGGCTTCAAAGAAAAAAACAACAAGTAAATTTAAAGTGAACGGCTTATGAGAATTGCCATTGGAAGCGATCATGCGGGTTACGAATTGAAAAAAACAGTATACGCGTGGCTGCAAAAACACGGACATGAAGTAGAGGATATGGGGCCATGGTCGGATGAATCGGTGGATTATCCCGACTATGCCCGAAAAGTTGCCGAAGCAGTTGCAGGCGGGTCATATGATCAGGGCGTGCTTCTTTGCGGCAGCGGTGTCGGTGTATCTATCGCGGCGAACAAGGTGAGGGGGATTCGCGCCGCACTTGCCTTTGACCCGGAAATAGCAAGCCTGGCCAGACAGCACAACAATGCGAATATCATTTGCTTTCCCGCACGGTTTACCGACGGTGAGACAATCGAAAAAAGCCTTGAAAACTGGTTTGCGGCTGACTTCGAGGGAGGCAGACACGAACGCCGCGTTGCGAAAATAGAGCCATAGGAATTATCCGGTTTCAAAGATTGTTGTTAGTGCTGAGTTTATCAGACCATTCCACGAATCAACAGGAATTCATGTTTTTGACTTTTTTCCGGTGAGACTTGTACAGAAATACATTGACGCCGAGTATCCGGCATTTCAGTCATCTGACAAGGTGAGGGATGTACTGACGAAGCTTGAGGAACTCGGGCTGCAGTCAGCACCCGTACTGAAACAGGGCAAGCTTTACGGCTTTGTTTGTCCGGATGGTCTTCTCCGTGCGGCCTGCATGGACGGCGACATGGAGCTGGAGCAGTTGCATAAGCAGGGAATGCTCAAAGGGCCCCGTTCAGTCGGAAAGTCTGAGCACATTCTGGATGTTTTCGGGAGGCTCGAAGAACATCCTCTCTGCAATCTTCTTCCGGTAGCAGAGGACAAAGGCGCCTATGCGGGAGTTGTTGAAAAACGGGTGCTCCTTCGGGAGATTGCTTCTCTTTTTCATTTTTCGGAAAAAGGAGCGACAATTGAGATCGAGGTTCCTGCGCTTGGAACAAAGATCTCGGAGATTGTCGGTGTTATCGAAAAAAATGATGCAATGGTGCTGAGTTTTGGCGTGACCGAGCCTGATCCCGGTGCGCAGACAATGACGCTGACCTTCAGAGTTCAAAGCCCTGATCTGTTCCGGCTGGTCAAGAATCTCGAAAAGTACGGCTATGTTATCCCGTTTGTTCAGCCTTCAGCTGAGGGAGCCGTGGACGAACTACGGGAAAAAGCCCTTGAGTTCATGCGATACATTGATATGTAGAGGTGTTTGTCCGGTCATGTTTCACACAGGGCAACGGGCGTCTCTCTATACTGCATTCCGCATTGCAATTGCGTCGCTGATCCCGATTATTCGGGACACGCCTGCAGTTCCGGATCCGTTCGGCTTTGCAACCCGATATAATCGGGACCCACAACATTAACAGAATTACCCTTATGTCTGAGAATTCCCGGGCGGTTATTCATACAATCAAAGAAAGGGCCGGTGAGCTGTATTCCGAGATTGTAGAGATACGACGCGAGATCCATCGACATCCTGAACTTTCGTTTCAGGAATTTCAAACTTCTGCATTGATCCGTGAGTATCTTCTGAAGCTTGGGCTGAAGATAGAACACGATTATCTCGATACGGGCGTTGTTGCCCTGCTTGAAGGAAATGGCAACAGAAATCGGAAATCCCTCGTCGCTCTTCGGTCGGATATCGATGCTCTGCCTCTTCAGGAGGAAAACAGCCATGATTTCTGTTCTGTTGAAAAGGGGATCATGCATGCCTGCGGACATGACATACATTCCGCTGTTCTTTTAGGAACGGCAGCTGTTTTATCCGATATCAAAGAACACCTGAGCGGCGACGTACTCTTTATCTTTCAGCCTGCTGAGGAAAAAGCGCCGGGCGGGGCAAAGTTGCTCATCGATGCCGGTCTTTTTCGTGATTACAACCCCTCGGCCATTTTCGCGCTCCATTGTTTTCCGCATATTCAGGCCGGAAAGGTTTCTCTTCACGAAGGCGGCGTCATGGCGGCTGCGGATGAATTATATATTACCGTCTATGGTGAAGGAGGCCACGCATCGGCCCCTCATAAAGCGGCAGATCCGGTGCTCGCGGCGGCACATATCATCACTGCGGTGCAGCATCTCGTGAGCAGAACGGCATCACCCTATGAACCGGTTGTGGTTTCCATCTGTTCCATACATGGAGGGAATGCAACCAATGTCATTCCCGGCACAGTGACGATGTCCGGCACCCTGCGCACGATGAACGAGGATTTGCGGACACAGATCCAGACGGGTCTCAGGGAAACGGTTGAATCTGTTGCGAAAGCATTGGGGGTCAGGGCGGAGGTTGAAATTGTCAACGGATATCCTGTTCTTGTGAATGATCCCGAGACAACCCGTGCTTTGCGTAAAGCATTGATCGATTATTTCGGAGTGGATGACATTGTTGAATGCGAGCCGTCAATGACCGCCGAGGATTTCGCCAACTATCTCCATCACTGCCCCGGTGTCTTCATGAAGCTGGGAACGGGCGGGAACAATCAGGATAAGGAAGATGCATTCCTGCACTCATCCATGTTCGATCCGGATGAATCCTCGATTCTCACTGGCATGGGGGCGATGAGTTATGCTGCATGGAAATGGCTGGATAAGTCAGTGGGCAGTCTTCAGTAAGCAGTCGGGAATCAGTTGGCAGTCTGCAGTGGGCTATGGGGAATAACAATCATGAAAAAATCAAAAAACAGAGAGGCCTCTATACATTGTCATGAGTCCCGATTGCATCGGGATAAACGTTAAAACCTGCGTGTCCCGCGGTGTCGGGACACGAGGATTTCGATCCCGACCTTGTCGGGATAACGAAGTAATCATGGCGCGTAATAGATTAATAGAGGTCTCTTCAGGCTTTGTTGTCGGAGCCGAGCACGTTGACGATCTTGTGCTTGTAGAGCTCTTTCAGGGAGTCTCTTGCAGGACCCAGATATTTTCTCGGATCGAACTCTCCGGGTTTTTCATCCAGAATCTTTCGCACCGCGGCGGTCATCGCAAGACGGCCGTCAGAATCGATATTGATTTTGCACACTGCTGACTTCGATGCCAGACGAAGCTGTTCTTCGCTGATGCCGATTGCGTCTTCGAGTTTGCCCCCATGTTCGTTTATTATTTTTACCAGGTCCTGGGGAACCGAAGAGGAGCCGTGAAGCACGATAGGGAATCCAGGAATTCGTTTCTCAATCTCTTCAAGAATGTCAAGGCGTATTTTCGGATCTTCTCCCGGCTTGAATTTGAATGCTCCGTGTGATGTCCCGATAGAGATTGCAAGGCTGTCTACGCCGGTTTTGCTGACAAAATCTTCAACCTCTTCAGGTTGCGTATAGGTGTGCGTTTCAGCAGATACTTCATCTTCTATACCGGCAAGGACGCCGAGTTCGCCTTCAACGGTTACATCATGCTCATGAGCGTACTCTACGACTTTTCTGGTAAGAGCAACGTTTTCATCATAGCTCAGATGTGAGCCATCGATCATAACGGAAGAAAACCCGGTGTCGATACAATCTTTGCAGATTTCGAAACTGTCACCGTGATCGAGATGAAGGACTATGGGAATTGCAGTTCCGAGTTCTTCTGCATACTCGACGGCACCGCGTGCCAGATTGCGAAGCAATGTCTGGTTTGCATAGTTGCGGGCACCTTTCGAAACCTGAAGAATTACCGGGGATCTGGTCTCAACGCAGGCCATGATAATTGCCTGGAGCTGTTCGAGATTGTTGAAGTTATAGGCGGGTATAGCGTAGCCCCCTTTTACCGCTTTGGCAAAGAGTTCTCTACTGTTAACAAGACCGAGTTCTTTATAGCTGACGGATTTGTTTTGCATCGAAAGGTCTCCCTTAGTTATTGTTGTCGAACAAGGGTGAGTAATTGTATAAAAGTCCTGGAACACTGTCGGGAAGGTCCCGATTGAAAAAAAAGATACCGATTTTCAGGAGAGAAGATACAACGGCAGGGGAGATGATGCAACAAGATTAATCGTATTTACGGCTTCCGGCTCCTGAACCGAAAAAGAATATCGGAAACACAGTGAAAAAAAGCATCAAGGGGATGTTCGGGCCGCAACGCAGAGAAGAGTGAAAAAGCAGCCGGTCGGGGAAAAAGATTGATGCGGTTCAGGTAAATAATTGCTGCATGCGGGAATTAATAGATCATTCTGTTAATTTTATTGTTCAGCTGTTAATTTGATCCAGCCGGTTTCCGCTATGTGCTCGTACTGAGGGGCAGGATCGTTGCGACAAGGGTTGAGCGTAGTTTTATGTATCCGGATTCAGGGTGTGTTTATCTCTCAAAGCCATGTAAAAGCTTTTCATGTCAAATCGTTTAATAAAATACATATTTCTTGTTTCGGTTTTTCTGCTTGCTCTCTCCCTGTCAGTAGGGGTTGTGCAGTCAAAAACAGTCGGCTTCTCTTCGACAGATACAGTATTCAGGGCGTCCCCGGTTCAGGAGGAAGCCGAGAGATATCTGAGCAGATATCTCAAGCAATACCATTTCAGAAGGGTGGTGGTCAATGACTCGCTTTCCCAGGAGATCCTCAGGCGTTATCTCGATCAGCTCGACGAGTCACGAACCTATTTTCTGGCTTCCCACGTAGAGGCTTTTGAGAGGGACCTGGGCAAGGGATTGGACAATGAATTTCTTAACGGCAAAGCCGACTCGGGCTTCAGGATTTACAATGATTTCCTGAAACAGGCGAAACGGAAAATGCGTTTTATGATCGCTCAGCTTGACACGGCCCGTTTTGATTTCCGGATAAAAGAGACCCTTGACATAAAGAGAAAAGATGCCGAATGGCCTGCCGATCAAGAGGAGCTTTACGAGCTCTGGCGCAAGGAGGTAAAGTACCAGTTACTGAACCTGAAATATTCCGGTGAGGAGAGCGAAGAAGATCCACGCAAAATCCTCGGCAAGCGGTATAAAAACCGTCTTTCCCTGCTTGAACAGCAAACACCGGAAGATGCCTTTCGCGCGTATACATATGCCCTGACAACATCGTTCGATCCTCATACGAACTATTTCTCCCCGATGGATTTCGAGAATTTTCAGATCGACATGAGCCGCTCGCTTGAAGGTATCGGAGCAAAACTGCAGATGGAGAATGAATACACGATGGTTAACGAAGTTATTCCCGGCGGCCCGGCTTTTCGAAGCAAGCTGATAAAGAAAGGGGATCGGATAACCGGGGTCGGTCAGGGTAAACAGGGGGAGATCGTTGATATTGTCGGATGGAGAATCAGTGATGTTGTTCGACTGATCCGCGGTAAAAAAGGTTCTGTTGTTCGTTTGAAGATTCTTCCCGCAAGCCAGGGCAACAAGGGACCGTCAAAGATCATTCTGATTGTTCGTGATGAAGTAAAACTCGAGGAACAGTCCGCCCAAAAGGAGATTATCGATCATAACGGTACAAAGATAGGGGTGATAACCATACCGGCCTTTTACCTTGATTTCGAAGGCCAAAAACAAAACAAGCCGGACTACAAAAGTACAAGCAGGGATGTCAGAAAAATACTGGGGGAACTCAAGGAAGAAGGCGTCAAGGGAATCGTTCTCGACCTGAGGAATAACGGAGGCGGGGCACTTGAAGAAGCGGTTAAACTCACCGGACTGTTTATCAGGGAGGGGCCCGTGGTACAGATAAAGAATGCACGCGGCGGGATAGCTGTTTTGCGTGACCAGGAGTCCGATATCGGCTTCAGGGGCCCTCTTGCGGTTCTGGTCAACCGTTACAGCGCTTCGGCATCGGAAATACTCGCTGCGGCAATTCAGGATTATCGGAGAGGCCTGGTGATGGGCGGCAGGACGTTCGGAAAAGGAACGGTTCAAAGCATTCTCAAAATCAACCGGCCTTTTAACTTTTTCTATAAAAACAACAATGATCTCGGGCAGATCAAGCTGACAGTCGCAAAATTTTACCGAATTTCAGGTGAAAGTACACAACACCTCGGTGTGGAGCCCGATATTGTCTTTCCTTCACTTATCGACCATGAAATTGTTGGAGAGGATACCTATTCCAGCAGCCTTCCCTGGGATGTTATTGCTCCTGCCGGACATTCCGGTGCGTCATGGATCAAGGACGATGATTTAACCGTATTGAAGGAGCGCTATGTTGGCAGGGTAAACCGTGATCCGCTGTATGCGAAATACATCAGCGATCTCGGTATGCTCAACAGCTTCAGGAAAAAAAGGGAGGTTTCACTTTTCGAGCCTGATTTCAAGGCGGAAATCGAGCGCATGCAGAAACTCGAAGAGCAGTGGAATAAAGAAGATCAGCCGGATCTTTTACTGAAGCAGTCGGCGGCAATCGTTGCCGATATGGCAAATCTCTCCCGGGAAAAACTCGACGGTTCCGAAGCTCCTTCTCTACAGGCAAACGGAAACCGCAGATAAAGGTGTCTTGAAACGGCGCCGGGAACCGACTTACCGTAGCTCCGACTTTGCGGCCTTTATCTGCTGATCGACCGAAGCAAAGGACGCACTCCCGTGCGTTCGTTTGGCGTTGACGCTTGCTTCGGGTTTGAGTGCATCGAAAAGATCATCGTCAAAAAGGTCGGAAAACGTCCTGTAGGTTTCCAGGGGGATGTTTGGAAGTGTTGTTTCCGATGCAACCGCATGGCTCACTATTTTCCCGGTTATCCGGTGTGCTTCACGGAAAGGCAGGTTCTTCTTCACCAGATACTCGGCAATTTCCGTGGCCAGGCTGAGGTCTTCACCGGTCAACTTGGCCAGCCGTTCTTCGTTCAGTTTCGTGTGTGCCAGCATTTTCGAAAAGATCTTCACGCTGGAGATGGTCGATCTCGATGCATCGAACAGCGGGGGTTTATCCTCCTGCATATCACGATTGTAGGACAGTGGAATGCCTTTCATGATTGTCAGGATATTCATCAGGTCGCCATAGACCCTTCCTGTTTTTCCTCTGACCAGTTCGGCAATATCCGCATTTTTCTTTTGGGGCATGATCGACGATCCGGTAGAGAATGCGTCACTGATTTCAAGATAGTTGAATTCAGAACTGCTCCAGAGAATCAGATCCTCGCAGAACCTCGAAAGATGCATCATTATGATCGAGCAGGCCGAAATAAACTCTATGATGATATCCCGGTCACTGACGGCATCGATACTGTTTTGAAACAGTTCTCCGAAATCAAGAAGTTCCATGCTCCGTTTCGCGTTCAGGGGGAGGGTGCTTCCCGCGAAGGCCGCTGCACCGAGGGGGGAAACGTCAACCCGCCTGAACAGATCCTGCAAACGTTCTCCATCCCGTTTGAACATGTTGAAGTATGCAAGGTAGTAGTGACCTGCAGAGATTGGTTGAGCACGTTGCAGATGAGTGTAACCGAAAATAACCGTGTGCCTGTACGTTTCCGCCTTCTCAAGCAAAAGGCTGTTCAGACTGTTCAGTGCATCCCGCAATTCGTTGATCCTTGCTTTCAGGAATAACCGCGTATCGGTTGCAACCTGGTCGTTCCGGCTTCTGCCGGAATGCATTTTTCCGGCTATGGGACCGATTTTTTCCTTCAGCCGGTTTTCGATCACCGTGTGGATATCCTCTTCTTCCCATTCGGGTACAAGTGCACCGGAACTGATTTCCTGTTCTATTTCCTCCAGTCCCTCGATTATAAGTCTTGCTTCCTCTACCGGGATGATGGCTTCTTCGGAGAGCATCGATACATGGGCGATAGAACCTTTGATGTCTTCCTGATAGAGCGCCTTGTCAACTTCAACGGAAGATGAGAATAGCAGAGCTTCACGGTCGAATGGTTCGTTAAAACGGCTCTGCCACAACAGTTCTTTTTTGGTGCTCATCGGTTTCAGGATCAGGTTTGAGATATGTATAAGCCGAAAGATAAGAAATATTGCTCTCTCCCTGAAAGCTGGGAGGGTTTGTGATTTTATTGTAAAGTACTTTACAAAACAAAGCGTTCATTCAAGAATCAAAATACCCGACAAAAGAGCGCGGTAAAAACCCCGGCCAGAAACGAGCCGGGGTATGTATGGTGCAGAGCGTTACCTGATATGTTTTGCGTTGACCTCGCTGTAGGTTTTGAGCCCTAGGCCGTAGATGTGAATGAATCCTTCGGCAGCCTTGTGGTTGAACGTGTCGGCTTCGGTGTATGTCGCGAGTTCCTCGTTGTACAGAGACCAGGGTGAGGTTCTGCCCAGCAGTGTTACTGATCCCTTGAAAAGTTTGACCCGGACAAGACCTGTGACATTTTTCTGCGTAGCTTCTATGAAACCGTCAAGCGCATCGCGCATCGGGGAGAACCAGGTGCCGTTATAGATCAGGTTTGCATAATCCTGGCTGATATGACTCTTGTACTGGAACACGGTTTTTTCCAGTGTCAGCCTTTCAAGTTCACGGTGGGCGAAATGCAGGATAGTGGCGGCGGGAGCTTCGTATATTTCTCTTGACTTGATGCCGACTACACGGTTTTCAATCATGTCAAGACGTCCGACGCCGTGACTTGCTCCTCTCTTGTTAAGCTCCATGATGAGGTCAAGACCATCCATCTTTTTCCCGTCGAGCGCAACAGGGACACCCTGTTCGAATTCGATATCAAGTACAGCGGCCTTGTCCGGTGCTTTTTCGGGTGATGTTGTGATCTGGTAGGCGTCCTCCGGCGGAGAGACCATGGGATCTTCAAGCACTCCGCATTCGATGCTGATTCCCCAGATGTTCTCATCAATGGAATAAGGGCTTTTCTTTGTCGCAGAAACCGGGATGTTGTGCTGTTGGGCATAGGCAATCTCGGCTTCGCGGGAAGTGAATTCCCATTCCCGCAGAGGCGCAAGCACCTTGAGGTGCGGAGCAAGAGACGCAAAGGTAACTTCAAAGCGAACCTGGTCATTGCCTTTTCCGGTACATCCGTGAGCAAGCATGGTGCAGTTTTCCGATAGTGCGACATCGACAAGGGCTTTTGCGAGCAAAGGGCGCCCAAGTGCGGTTGCAAGGGGGTAGACATCTTCATAGAGGGCTCCGGCCTTGAGGGCAGGCCAGATATACTCTTCTACAAAAGTCTTGCGCAAGTCGAGGAATGAAAAGTCTGAAGCACCGGTGGCGACAGCCTTTTCTTCAAGGTTTTCAATTTCTTTCTGCTGCCCGAGATTACCCGTTACGGCTACTATATCTGCGTCATATTTGTCTTTCAGCCATTTTATCATGACTGAAGTATCAAGTCCGCCGGAGTAGGCTATTGCAATTTTTTCCTTGTTCATGTTCTCTACTGTCAGGTTTTTAAAAGATTGGATTCAATGAAGTTCAATGTTGAACGCAGGTCACGTACCGATGCCGGAATGACAAGAACCGTATCGTCCCCGGCAATCGTTCCAAGTATGCCGGGATTTTTCAGGTGATCGATAAATGAACCCACGCCGTGTGCTCTTCCCGGCAATGTTTTTATGACAATAAGGGTCTCGTTCGCTTCGATAGACTGGATTTCCATTTCCACAAGTCCCTTGATCATCTGGCCCGGGTTGTCTTCAGGGAAAATAAGACGGTATCCGGTTGTTGTGCGTGAACGCAAGACACCCAGTTCAGAACAGTCCCTCGACAATGTGGCTTGGGCGACTTCGATGCCCGCATTTTCCAGAAGCTGCATGAGTTCGTGCTGATTGCTTACCTCGTAGTTCAGCAGGATGTCCTTTATTTTGCGTTGCCGGTTCTGTTTTCCCATGGCTGTACTCTTTCGGTTTCAGGAATTGAGCTTTCTGGCGACATTCTGAAGCCTGTGAGTGAGGTGAAATTTCCTGTATTCATCGTGGTTAAGCAACTTGACCAATACGGCTTTCTGAACATGCAGGCGATTTTCTGCTTCATCCAGAATGATGGATTGGGGCCCATCCATCACCTCGGCGGTTATTTCCTGTCCACGGTGGGCCGGCATGCAGTGCATGACAACCGCAGACGGGCTGGCTTTCCGGAGCATCCCGGAATTGATCTGGTAGTTCCTGAAAGTTTCCAGGCGCTTTTCAGCTTCTTCCTCCTGTCCCATACTTGTCCAGACGTCGGTATACAGGACATCGGCGCCTTCTGCGGCTTCCATCGGATCGTGGACGATCTCGATTGTGCTTGAGGCATTTTTCCTGGCATTGTTCAGAAGATCCATATCAGGCAGGTGATCTTCGGGGCAGGCCAGAACAAAATGAAAGGGGAGTATACCGGCCAGTTCTATCCAGGAGTTCGCTACATTATTGCCGTCGCCGACAAACACCACCTTGATGTTGTCATGCCATAACCCTTTTTCGTAGAGTGTGAACGCATCTGCAAGGATTTGACATGGATGAGACAGGTCTGTCAGCGCATTGATGACCGGTATCGATGCATGTTCTGCCAGGGCTTCAATTACATGGTGATCATGCAGCCTTGCTACAATCGCATCGTTATAGCGGGAGAGGAGCTGAGCAATGTCTTCGACGGCCTCGCGCGAGTTAACGCCTATGGATCTTCCGTCAAGATTCATGGCATAACCGCCGAGTTCATGAATGCCGATTTCAAACGAAACCCTTGTTCTCAGCGACGGTTTGTTGAAGATCATAGCAACCGTTTTCCCGTTGACGGGTTTATAGTCTGTATCGCTGATTTCCCTGCGCTGTTTTTTTATGAACAGGGAAAAGTCGAAAAGTTCTATGATCTTACCGGCATCAAGATGGGAGAAGCCGAGAAAATCCCTTTTTTTGTGACTGTTATTCAAGTGATATCTCCATGAATGTGGTTAAAGGTCGGAATCTTTTTCCGGGACAAACTGTGTGCCGACGCCCTGATCGGTGAAGATCTCCAGAAGCAAAGAGTGTATAAGTCTACCGTCGATAAGATGAATCTTGCTGACACCCCCGTCAAGTGTTTTATAGGCAGAAAGCGCTTTCGGGATCATCCCGCCTGATATCACTCCGCCCTCGATAAGGTCAGCGGCATCGGCTTTACAGACGCTTTTGAGGATGGTTTCCCCATGGTAAACGCCCGGAACATCACTGACGTAGATCAGCTTTTCGGCTTTCAATGCAATGGCAAGAGCACTTGCGGCATCATCCGCATTAATGTTGTAGATATTGCCGTCCTCATCGAATCCGATGGGAGCAATAACCGGTATAAGCTTTGCATGACAGAGCAGGTCGAGGTAGTTGGTGTTGATATGGGTGATTTCCCCCACAAGACCAAGATCGGCTTCCTGACAGGGGACCGCCTTGATCGTATTGGCGTCAAGCCCGCTTACACCGACAGCTTTTGCTCCGTGTTCGCTTATGAGACGGACGATATCCTGATTGACTTTGCCGGCAAGAGTCATCTGGACTATCGAGATCATCTCCTTGTCCGTAACCCGCTTGCCATGTACAAACTGTGTTTCAATACCGAAAATTTCGGCGGTTTTCGTGATGGCGTCTCCTCCACCATGAACAAGAACCACGTTGATGCCGACCTTGCGCAGCAGCGTTACATTTTGGGCAAATGCATCTTTGAGCACTTCGTCTTTCATCGCGGCGCCACCGTATTTGATGACAAATGTCTTGTCCTCAAATTTGCGTATGTAGGGCAGAGCTTCAATGAGCACCTGGCCGATGGTCGATTGCTGTTCTTTTGTTCCCCTGCCGTGCTCTGTACCGGATTCCTTCATCTCGTTTCGGTTGGTTTACTTTTTCAGTGCTTTTCAGGTCCTGTAGCTGCCGTTGATGTCAATATACTCCTTGCTGAGATCACAGGTGTGCACCGTTGCGGCACCGTTGCCTTTTCCCAGAGAAACGGTGATCGAATATTCGCTGAGACTCAGGACTCTTTTTGCAGCTTCTTCAGAGAAATCCGAGACATATCCCGGTTCAAGAATTATCAGGTCATTGAATTTGATGGAGACGGTTTCAGGATTGAATACAGCTCCGGATCTTCCGGCTGCAGCCAGGATCCTTCCCCAGTTTGCATCTTCCCCGTGCAGGGCGGTTTTAACAAGACTTGATCCGGCAACCGTACGTGCGACTTTTTGTGCATCGGAAACGGATTCAGCGCCTTCCACATGTATTGCAACAAGTTTGGTCGCTCCTTCTCCATCCTTGACGATCAGTCTGGCAAGAAATGTCATCAGGCTTTCGAGAGCGGAATAAAACAGTTCGGCGTCTTTCGTTTCCGGCGCTATTTCTTCTCCAATTGAGCCATTCGACAGTATCGCAGCCATATCGTTGGTACTCGTATCGCCATCGACAGTGATGGTGTTGAAGCTCTTCCGGTTGGCCTTTTGAAGCATTTCACGAAGCAGCGGCTGACCTATCTTCGCGTCGGTTACAAGAAACGCAAGCATGGTTGCCATGTCGGGGCAGATCATGCCCGCTCCTTTTGCAATGCCGCACAGGCGTACCTTGCCAAAGGAAAGTGAAACATCCAGGGCTTGAAATTTGGGAAAGGTATCGGTGGTCATGATCGCCTCGGCAGCTTCTTTGCCGCTACTTTCGAGCTTTCCGCCGGAAAATGCATCAAGAGCGTTGCTGATCCTGTCAACCGGAAGAGGGACTCCGATAACCCCGGTAGATGATACGAGAACTTCATGGGGAGCTGCACCGAGCACACCGGCTGTTTTATCGGCCATCGATTTCGCGTCTTCCAGTCCTCTGTTTCCTGTTGCCGCGTTAGCATTGCCGCTGTTACAGACTATGGCCCGGATTGATGATGCCGAACGTTCAAGGTGTTTTTTCGAAACAGAAACCGGGGCGGCCGAACAAAGGTTTCTTGTGAAGACAGCTGCAGCTGTTGAAGGCTTGTCGGAAACAATGACCATGAGGTCAGGTTTGTCTGTTTTAATGCCTGCGCTTGCGATGCCGGCTCTGAATCCTTCCGGCCAGAACCGTTTTTCCGCCAGGTCCTGTAAGCTGAACGGGATTGTATGTTCAGGCCACTGCGTTCGGTTCGCCAGCTTGTCTGTGACCGGGAAATCCTTGGGTAACGTGTTCACGACAATAAGAATAGCTGTTTTACATATATCGAAAGATTATAGTAATAATCCATGTGTTTCATCATAACCCAGCATGATGTTCATGTTCTGTACAGCCTGTCCTGCAGCGCCTTTAACCAGGTTGTCGATGGCCGTTACGATTACCGTCGATCCGTTTTTTGCGCTTTCCGCCACATGCACATCGCAGAAGTTTGTATAGGTTACATGCCGGACTTCAGTCATGGTTTCCCTGATTCTCAAAAAAGGCGCAGAACGGTAGAAGTCACTGAAATGCGCCCTGATCTGTGAGACAGGCAGGTGTTTTTCAAGCTGAATGTTGAGTACCGTATAGATGCCTCTGACAAGGGGGGCGATCATGGGGGTGAACATGAAACCGAACGCCGGGTTGATGCTGTCTGTGCCAAGAGCCTGCAGGATCTCCGGAGTATGCTGATGTAAGCCGGCTTTGTATGCGCGTACATTGTTATTCATTTCTGAATAGGAGAGCTCGACTTTCGCTGTTCTGCCGGCTCCTGATATTCCGGAAACCGCGGTGCAGTTGACCTGTTTGACCCCGGCGTCCTTCAGAGGTGCTAATACAAGAGGTGCGATGCCGAGCGTAATGGCTGTGGCGTAGCACCCGGGATTGCTCACCGCTTTTGCCTGGCGTATTTCCTCGTGAAAAAGTTCCGGCAAGGCATAGGTCAGAACTGCTTTCGGGTCTTTTTCTTTTCCGTAGTACTGCAGATGTTCCTGCGTGTTTTTCAGCCTGAAATCACCTGAAAGATCGATTACAAGTTTTCCGGACCCGGCAAGCTCGGGTACTATGGTGTGTGCCTCTCCGTGAGGAAGGGCCAGAAAAAAGATATCGGTGTTCACATCTCCTTCATACGGTGCATAAACCATATCCGTGTCAATTTCAGGATAAATATCACTGACTTTTTTACCGGCCTGAGTGTGAGCGTAAAGATTTTCAAGCTTTACCGAGGGGTGACGGAGAAGAATTTTTGTCAGTTCGGCGCCGGAGTAACCAGAAGCACCGATAATTGAAACGGTTGGTTTTTTATAACCTCTCATGAGTCGATACTGCCTTCTGCGCCCGTTCACGGACCGGTAGAAAATTCAGACTATCGGATGAAAAACAGGCAATGTTTTGAAATAAAATGAATTAAGTTTGCGGATAGTTATTCTTTGAGTGAATTATTATTCATTTATATGGAATAATAATAATTTCCCGGTTGATTACAAGATTTCCGGGTGGATGTTTTTCATTATTTATTACTCTATAAGCAAGATGTAAGAGCCGGTATGAGAAACAGGATTGTCTATGCGATAACAGCTGCTGCAGTTGCGATAATCGTTGCTGCCTTACTTGTTGTCCGCTTTGCCGGCATACCGTTTCCTGACGCGCCGGTTGCAGAAACAGCAAAGAGCGGTATGCTCAAAATCGGGATCGAGCCTGCGCTGTATGACGTATCGGAAAAAATCGCTCCCGTATTCAGCCACTACTATCCGGAAGCATCGGTCGAGCTTGAGACGGCTGCCTTCGCGGATCTTTTCAATATGTTTCTGCAAAAAAAACTCCGTGCTGTTCTTGTAAGGGGCGAACTTGGGGAGCATGAACGCTCCTTGCTTCTGAAGCAAGATCTCGACTATCGGCTCGAGCCGGTGGCAAAAGGAGCGGTAGTCTGTATTGTAAATGCAGCCAATCCCGTACAATCACTTGGTGTTGGTGATCTTGCTGAAATCTATACCGGAGAAAAAAAAATATGGGATAATGTCGGGAAAACGGGGCCGGCAGGGGGATTGGGGATAAAAGCATACCTTAATCATGACGATATCAGACTGCAACAGCTCCTGCTTGAAAAAACGGCTCCTGCAAAGAGGCATCTCACGGCCTATCGTGCATCGAGTGACCGTGAACTTCTGGATATTGTTGCAAGAGACAAAGGTGCTGTGGGGGTCATTCCTCTTTCGCAGTTGGCAGACCATGTGACTTTTCGGCAGAATGCCTCTGCAGTTCGGGTCCTGCCGCTCTCTGCAGGAAAAAACGAACAGGCTGTCATGCCCACACAGTATAATGTGTATCACGGTAAGTATCCGCTTGGCTATATTATTTTCTATATGTACCGCAAGGGCGAGGCGCTTGCTTCAGGTTTCGGCGCCTGGCTTGCCGATGAAGGACAAAAAGGGTTTGCACGAACGAATCTTGCGCCCTGGAAACAACCGGTACGCGTCATACATCTGAAATAAATTCACAGAATTCAGTAATGCCAGAGGCTGCAAAAAAATCAGACCTGTCTTTCTCCCTGAGACCCATAGTATTGGCGGGTCTCTTCTTTGCTTTTCTCCTGCTCGGTGTTACCGCAGGTTTTATTGTTTATCAGGGAAATCTGCAGAAAAGAGCCGACGAGGTGCAAATGATATACAAGGATCTCCTCGATTTCCGCTCGACGTTGACCCTTATAGATCAACAGCTGAGTGTTGCGAACAGCCGTCCTGAAGTAGTGGAGGAGGTTGTACGGAACACAAAATTGCTCCAGTTCCGCGCAAACAACTTTCAGGCAAGAGCCGGGAAAAACAACCTGCCTGAACTTGCGTCATGGATGAAATCCAGGCATGTTGACCTGGAAAGAATGCTCAAGGATATAGAAATGAAAGGGGGAAAGGCAGGAACAGGCATTTCTCTCATGACACTTGAACTGGATGATGTAATCCTTCAGACAGCAGTAGATGCAAGGCTTGCAATCGACAGGGTGTACGATGTCGTTCAGCTGTTTTTTTTGATAGTGCTCGCTGTTTTCATTGTTATCATCATTTCCGCGGGCTGGCTGCTGGTCAGTAATTATCGTCAAACAGTCATGCCGCTCAACCAGCTGGCAAAAAAACTCAGTATGCTCAATGAAGAGCTTCCCGAGAGTTTTCACGATACTGCCGAAGAGGTTAAAAAAAATATACGTCCTGAGGAGTTCTCGAGTGACGTCAATCAGATAACCGATTCAATAGTGAGGTTTTGCCAGAATATCGAGACAAAAAACAAGAAGCTCGACGAGCTTTTTATCAAGGATGAAAAAACAAACCTGTACAACTACCGTCATTTCAAGGACCATCTTATTGTTGATGTGGCGAGAGCCAAACGATTCAACGATACAGTATCCCTTGCTATGATCGATATAGATCGTTTCAAGGCATACAATGATGCAAACGGACACGTGGCCGGAGATATCGTTCTGGAGAAGATGGCCCGTATTATTCGGGAAGAGTGCAGGAATTCCGATATTCCGGCAAGGTTCGGGGGGGAGGAGTTCGCGGTACTGTTTCCGCGGACGGGTAGCGGCGATGCAATTGAAATCGTTGAACGTCTTAGAAATATTATAGCTGCGGAACCATTTTACCACGAAAAGGAGCTTCCCGGCGGACAACTGACAATAAGTGCAGGAATCGCCACTTTCCCGGCTGACGGTGTTGACTGGTATTCATTGATCAATAACGCTGATAAGGCGCTCTATCATGCCAAACAGACCGGACGCAACAGGGTGGTGCATTTCAGGTCGCTGGAGCTTGACGAAAGCGGACAAAATTAGGTGAACAGTAACGTGTTAATCAGCCGGGTGAGTGCAGGCTTATTCGCAAGTATGGTTCAACAGGTATGAAGTCTCAGGTATACATAGCCCGCAGGTTTGCTTTTAAACCCCGTTCGTCCTCAAAACCGACGTTTATTGTTTTTATTGCAGTTGCAGGTATAGCCGTTGGAACGGCCGCGCTCATTCTTACCCTTTCGATTGTCAAAGGCTTTTCCGCACAGATCGAAAACAAACTGATCGGATTCAGTTCGCATTTTCAGATAAGGCAGGCTGAAGGCCGTTTTTTTTATCCGCTTCGGGCAGATACTGCCTGTTTGGGTGAAATAGAGAATATCTCTTCCGTTACGCCATTCATGGAGAAAAATGTTGTATTACAGAGCAGGAGTGAAAGCGGTGAGCTGGTCCAGCCGGCAATGTTAAAGGGTATTCTTGTTGAAAACCCTCCGGCTTTTCTCGAGGAGAGCATTGTCGATGGCTCATTGTTCGCCGAGGGTGATTCTGAATCATTGAAGATACTTGTCGGTAAACCGCTTGCAGAATCCCTGCATCTTGCTGTCGGCAGCAGGGTACTGATAATCAGTGCCTCTGGCGGGTTTTCAGGTGACCCTGGAATCGCGAGCGATAACATCGTCGATCTTCTTACTGCAATGGATATCGAGCTTGCCACGGTAAGCGGTATCTATGAGACCGGTCTCAACGAAGGATTCGACGACTATATGGTTATCGCAAATCTGCCGGTCATGCAGCAATTTTTTCATAGAGGAAAGTCGGGAATCAGCGGTTATGAGGTAATGGTGCACGATATCAAAGACCTCGATATGACCACCAGAGCCGCAGTCGACACGCTTGGTTACCCTTTCTATGGTTATACCGTCTATGAACGATACAACAATCTTTTCGAATGGCTCAAGCTGCAGCAGAATATCACCCCGCTTCTGATCATAACGATAACGGTTGTGGCTGTGTTCAATATCATTTCTACCCTGCTGGTGCTGATTATCGAAAAAACCAAAGAGATCGGTATGCTGGGGGCAATGGGTCTTGCTCCGGGCAAGATCAGCGGTATTTTTCTTGCGCAGGCATTTCTCATTGCAGTGACCGGTATTCTGGCGGGAAACATGCTTGCATTCGGCTTTTCGGTGTTCGAGCTCCATTTTCAACTGATCACACTGCCACAAAAGAACTATTTCATCAAGCATGTTCCGATACAGATAGAACTGATTGATTACCTTCTTGTGTCCTGTGTTGTCGGTACGCTGACCCTTTTATTTGCCTTTATTCCGGCGAGGGTGGCGGCGGCGATGAAGCCGGGCACGGCATTGTTATCTTGATTGGAGATGCGTTACTTCCTGGATGTGGTTCATGGATGGCTTATGAAAAACGTAACGGTTCAATAATTAAACATGCGTTTTGCTCCGGGTTTATGGATAGCTCAGCGGTACAGCTTTGCAAGAAAGCGGTTCAGGGTTATCAACATCATATCGACGATCAGCCTGATAGGCATTATTCTCGGAGTCAGCACGTTGCTCATTGTCATGAGTGTGCTGAACGGTTTTCAGCAGCTTGCATGGGATCTTTTTGTCACGGTGGAAAGCCCGGTGCAGATATTGCCCGCAAAAGGCAAACATATGGAAGTTCCCGATTCACTTCTGTCAAAAGTTGTTTCAATAGAAGGTGTTACATCAGCTGAGCCTTTTGCCGAAGGACCGGCAATTCTTTCAGGAGAGGGAAGCGGCGAGCTTGTCATGGTCAAGGGAATTACCCGGGGTGCCCATGATCGCCTGTTAAGACAGGTTGACCGGGACGTTCAGTATTTCGGAAACGAAACGGTATCTGTGGGAGAAATGCTGGCATACAAGGCAGGCCTTGTGCCTGCGCAGCAGGTCAAGATCTACAGCCCGGAACTTATATCTCTTGGATTGGAGTCGCTTTCCAATCCTTACCTGCTTCCGGCATTGTCATTTCCTGTCGTCAAGGTCGAGTCGGTTTTTTCCCTGCAGCGTATTTTTAATGACCATTATGTTCTCACCTCACGGGAAATGGCAAGGAGGGTTCTGCTGCAGAAAGAGAACATGTATTCCGGTATTGACGTGCGCGGCAGCAATGACCGTTCCACACATGGAGCGCTTGTCGGAAACCTGCGTGGCTGGATGAGGGAAAACGGACTGGAAAACAGATACAGCATTCGACCTCTCGAGGAGAAGTACCGGGACATCTTCGGGGTGATGGAGATGGAAAAATGGGTGAGCTTCAGTGTGCTTATGCTTGTTATTGTCGTTGCTGCTCTCAGTCTGACAGGTTCACTTACCATGACCGCCATAGACAAGCGAAAAGAACTGTTTTACCTCCGCTGTCTCGGTCTGGAAAAACCTCACTTTCTGATGATTTTTATCACAGAAGGGGGAATGATAGGTCTTGCAGGAATAGTTATCGGTACAGTAACAGCATGGGCTTTCTGTTCTGTACAGGAGGCGTACGGATTGATTGAACTCCCGTCAAAAAGCGCTTTTATTATCGACGCATACCCTGTCAGCATGCGAATCTCTGATTTTCTGATAGTGTCGTGTGCTGCGATGTCTGTTTCTTTGCTTGTGAGCCTTTATCCGGCATTCAAGGCAGCAGGTATCGCAAGCAGTAAAAGTCTTTCGGACAAGGAAAACTGAATGCACCCCGAAATGGACATAACGCTTTCATTCGGGGTGCTTATCCATTGCGTTTACCCCTCTTCCTTGGCAAAGTACTCTTTTTCTACACCGCAGACAGGGCAAACCCAGTCATCCGGGATGTCTTCGAAAGGGGTTCCCGGTTCGATGCCGTTATCCGGGTCGCCGAATGCCGGGTCATAAACATAGCCGCAAGGTTCGCATACCCATTTATCCATAGTTGAATTCTCCTTTTTGGGATGTTGATAAGAAACAACAGAAACTGCAAAGAACATCTTTCATGATCAGCATTCGTATGGATCATGCTTACGAAGTTATGTTGTAAAAACGGTTTGAGGTGCAAAAAGTTCATTCTCCGGGCGAAATTATTTTTCTGAACACTACCATACCGGATCGTGAAAAGCCGGATTTCTCATACAGGCGATGTGCCGCTGTATTATCGTGGTCAGTCAGCAACGTGATACGCCCAAGACTTTTTTCTGCTGCAAGTTCGAAAGCATGACCGAGAAGCATGGTGCCCACTCCTCTTGATCGATATGCAGGATCAACAATAAGATCTTCAAGGAGGGCGACTTTTCTGCCGAGAGCGGTGCTGATGGTATACAGCAGGATAACCATTCCGGCAATACAACCGTTCTCGGACTCTTCACAGACCAGGACCGTGCCGGACGAAGGGTTTTCGATAATCATTGACAGACCTTTTTCCTGGCGTTCGGGGTCCGGATTGAATTCACTCTCTTTGTCGAAGAGAAGCCCGAGGAGTTCGCAGCAGCGTCCGGTATCATGCAGAGTCGCGGATCGAATTATCATGTTATGTGCAGTTTTATTTTTTTCCGGAACTCCTAAAGGAATTTCAGGTATTATGTTAGCTGGGGCAGCATGAAACGAAACGAGACCCTTAACCACTACAATTAACTATGCTTAAAAAAATATTCAGAAAAAAAACTGTTGCAAGGGAACCCGATACAGTTGCGTCTGTAGATGTTGTACGGTACTGCGGCACATGGTATGAGATTGCGTCGTATGCTCCGAAAGAGGAGCGGAAATGCATAAAAACCAAAGCGGAGTATACCCTTAATAAAGCCGGCTATGTGGATGTTCGTAATTCATGCCAGAGAGGGGGCAGGGAAAAATCGATCAGGGCCAAGGCATATTCAGTGCCCGACACTGGCAATGCAAAACTCACGGTACAGTTTTTCAGGTTTGTCAAGGGTGATTACTGGGTTGTCGATCTTGCTGAAGACTATGCCTGGGCGGTTGTTTCGGGCCCTACTATGAGAAATCTCTGGATATTGAGCCGTACGCCTTACATGGACGAGGCAGTGTATGATGAGATAATTGAACGGCTTGCGAGCAGGGGATTCGACACAGAAAGGCTTGTCAAGACGGATCAGCGTGGATAATTCTCTGCTATGGAGGCATTTTCACTTTCCTTTGCCATGATTTTTGTCGCCGAACTTGGTGACAAATCACAGCTTCTTGCCTTGACACTTGCAACCTGTTTCAACACGAGAATTGTACTGTGGGGCATCTTTTGTTCAACGCTTGCGGTACATGTGTTTTCGACTGCCGCGGGCAGTTTGCTTGGAGGCTTACTCCCCCTCGATTGGGTTTTGTTTCTTGCCGGTATATCATTCATCGTTTACGGTTTCTGGACATTGAGAGGCGACGGTCCTGAGGAAGGGGATGAATCCTGCAAGCCGACCATTCATCCGTTCTGGCTTGTTTTCAGCACATTCTTTATCGCCGAACTTGGTGATAAAACCATGCTGAGTGCGTTTTCTCTCGCAACAACGTACCCGTTTATGGCGGTCTGGATAGGTTCCACGTTTGGCATGGTGCTTTCCGATGGCCTGGCGATTGTGGTGGGGAAGGCGCTGGGAAAAAGGCTTCCGGAAAACATGCTCAAAATCGTGGCGGCTGTTGTTTTTTTTGTTTTCGGCGCTTTGAGTATGTACAATGGAGGAGCTGATTTTGACCTCCGCATATGGCTGGCGGCACTTCTTGTACTTGCTCTCGCCGGTTATCTTTTTCTCAGAAAATCATCATGAGAGCCGTTCAAACGCTGTTACCGTGTTTTGTCCGGGGAGGCCATTCCCGTCTCCGCTGATCGACCAGTAGGGGAGCCATACAATGCTCACCGAATGAACGTTGACGTCGGCACGGCGCGGGGCCAGTTCATCGTTTCCCAGGGTATCGGCAGCATGTTCCCATTTCGCGGTGATGTCCTCAATCTTTTCCGTCAATTCCTCTTCAAGTTCGGATATATCGTCCTGCAATTCGTCTATCTCTTCCATTGATTCCTCGATATCCGCTTTTGCCCTTGCGGTCATGCGTCGTTTGTTGAGGGTTCTGCCGATTCGGCTGGAACTTCGCTTTCCCATGAAAAAGCCAATCACGGTTTCGCCGATACTGAACAACTCCTGCCTTTTTCGGTTTTCATGTTCCAGTTCGTCTTCGGCAAGCTCCCGTTTTTCGCGGCGCAGTCTTTTTTCAAGGCGTTCTAACTGTTTTTCGAATTTTTCCTCAAGCGCGTCGATTTCCCTGTCACGCTTTTCTCGTGCAGCCTGTTGAAGACGGATGGTGAAATTCCTCAGAGATTCGTCGGCCCTCTGAAAAAGTTGTAATGCATCGTGAACGGCAATGTTTTTCCTCTCGTTGTAATAGAGCCAGTCAGCAAGCTGTTTTGAAATGGAGGTTATTTTCCGTTTGCTGCTTACGTTTTGCTGAACGGGAGCAAAGAAGGGGCCGCAAGCATCTTCCGGTTTTTCAGGTTCCCCCAGCAAACGATTGTGATCGACCGGCAGTGCTTCGGCATTTTGCCAGTCGGGTTGCGTACCGTCTCCGGAAAGGTTCAGAAACAGTTTTTTTTCCACTTTCTCGTTGATGCGTTTCTTTTTATCGACAAAATGAACATCGGCGAGACCAAACAGTGCCGGCTTGTACAGGAGAGTTGCTTCCTGAATGCCCCCGGCGTGTCCCGCAGGCTTCCCGAAAGAAACAAGAGCTTCCCGGCTTGTTAACCCTAAAGGCAGGAATTTCTGGCTGATGGCGGGATCGAGCAGCGGCTGGCTGGACAGATAACCCGGAGGGGCTTGAGTTTGCTTATTCGCAACGGGTAAAACGGTTTCGGCTTGTTTTTCCAGGATGATTGGAGGCGCAGGCTTACCGGGGGGAGAGGATGCCGGTGTTTTTTTGTTTTGCATCAACTGTTTTACCTGTGGTCTTGTCAAGGGGCCTCGCAGGTAGCTCATCGCCCAGCGGGTATGAAACACGACCGGGTTATCCTCATGGACATTATGCATCAGAAAAACGCGGCTGCCGAGTTTTGCAATCAGGCTGTCGTAATCAATAGCGGCATGGCTGCCTCCGGCTTCGTTAATGGCGTTTTTCAGGCCGTCGAGCACACGCTCTTTATCGCGTTCGGCCTGAAGCTTGCCGATAAACCATGTTCCGGCGTTTGTAAGTCCTTTGTAATCGATATCCACCGGATTCTGGGTGACAAGAATACAGCCGACTCCGAACGCTCGCGCCTGTTTGAGCATGGTCATGAGAGGTCGTTTGGAAGGGGGTTCTGCGACAGGCGGGAGAAAGCCGAATACCTCGTCGAAATACAGTAAGGCTCTCAGGCTTGTTGTTCCTGCCTGCTGGCGCATCCAGGAAAGCATGTTTTCCAGAATAAGGGTTACGAAAAACATCCGTTCGCTGTCAGGGAGATGAGCAAGGTAGAAGATGCTGTGCCTTGGTTTGCCGTCAGCGGCGAAGAGCATCTGGTCTATATCCAGCGGGTCTCCCTCGAGCCAGCTCTGAAACCCCGGGGACGCCATAAGATTGTTGAATGCCATGGCAAGCTCAAAGCGTTCCTCGCGCGGAAAGAATGTATCGACATTGAATACACCTACCTGTTGCAGTGGAGGGTCCTGAATCGAGAGTATGAGCCGTGCAAGATCCATATCCTCCCCGAGCTTCCAGAAATGTTCGAAAATTCCGGCCAAAAGAATCGCTTCACGACTTCTCAACGGATCGACCTTGAGACCGGCCAGGCCGAGAAGAGCACTGACCGTGCCGCTGATGCGATCGCCGATCATCTCTCTGTTGGATTCAAAGTCCAGTTTTGGAGCGGCCAGGCTGCCGAGAATGCTGACCTGAAGCCCGGCGTCCGAACCGGGCGTATAGATGGTATAGTCGGCCGAATCTCCGAGTGATCGAATGCGCTCAGGTCCTATACCCCAGTCTGCAAGACCGGTCTTCCATTTTTCAGCGGTTGCAGCCGCATAGTCATCGACGCTCATGTTTTTTCTGCGTGCATCATCGATATTGATCCATGGTCTGAAATTTTCCGGTTTCATGTCGGGAAACTGAAGCAGAAGATTGGTGATGTCACCTTTGGGATCAATCATGATGGTCGGTATCCTGTCCAGAGCCGCTTCTTCGAGCAGCCCGATGCACAGGCCGGTTTTTCCGCTTCCGGTCATACCGACACAAATTGCGTGTGTCGTGAGATCACGGGCGTCATAATGAAGAGGAATATTGAGCCTTCTGGAGTGCTCTATGTCATATTCTTCACCAAGGTAAAACGAACCGAGCTTTTCGGAAGGTATAGTCATTTTTACTGCTCCTTTCGGTTTTTAGATATACCTTACAATATAGCGATTAAATCAGTTGCGGCTTTTAGAGTCATGATAACCAGCCATGCATCCCTTGCTGAAAATTGAATCTCTTTGTTTTACCTATACCACACCGGCAGCACCTGTTTTCAGAGAGTTGAACCTCAGCGTCGACGAGGGAGAGCTGGTGTTGATAAAAGGTGGCTCGGGTACGGGAAAATCAACCTTGTTGCGTCTGGTCTGCAGACTGCTGCCGTACCAGGAGGGCCGGATACTTTTCAGGGGCAGGTCCATTGAATCTGTTGTCCCTGCCGAGCTGCGCAGAGCAATTGTTTACGTGGCACAAATTCCGTCGATGACTGAGGCAAGTGTCAGGGATAACCTGCTTTTACCGTTTTCTTTTGCGGTTAACCACGACATGGTCCAGCCTTCTGAGAAAAAACTTGAACAGATGCTCGAGCAGTTTTATCTGACTGATGTCGCTTTGAACCATCAGGCAAGAAACATGTCCGTCGGACAGCAGCAGCGGATTGCCCTGATGCGGGCGCTCCTGCTGGATCCCGAGATCCTGCTGCTTGACGAGCCGACTTCTGCGCTTGACGAAAAGAGTTCGTCCATGATCTTTAGCATAATAGAGCGTCTCAGTGCAAAAGAAGGCAAGACGATCCTTATGGTCACGCACAGCAATTTCACTCCTCAAGACGTCTCTCCTCGCAGTTATGTGCTTGAAAACCGAAAACTGAGAAAGGTATGAGTTCTGTTGTTGAAATCAGTCTCTGGCAGTTGATGCTTGGGCTGGTTTTTATCCTGATAGCCCAGGTTGCTTCGTTTGTGTATCATCTTGGCCTGAACCGCGACATTACCGTCGGCACCATCAGGACGTTTGCCCAGCTTTTTCTCATGGGCTATGCGCTGACGTTTATTTTTCAGTTGAACAGCGTCTGGTTTACCCTTGGGATCTTTGCCGTCATGGCAGTTTCGGCATCATTCATCATCAGGGGAAGGGTAAAGGAAAAACAGGTACCCTATATGGTGCCGACGTTTGCTACCATGTTCATCAGCTATTTCGTTACAGCATTGTTTGTTTCAGGTCTTATTATCGGTGTATCGCCCTGGTGGGAGCCCCGGTATTTTCTGCCCATAGGGGGGATGGTTATCGGCAATTCGATGTCGGCGCTGGCTATTGCACTCGAACGATTGTTCAGGGAAATGCGCCAGCAGAAAGGACAGATAGAGATGAAGCTGTGTCTCGGAGCGAACTATAAGGAAGCCAGTTCGGAAATGTTTAAAAATGCCGTTTCCGCCGGGATGATCCCCTCGATCAACGCGATGATGGGGGTTGGTCTGGTATTTATTCCGGGCATGATGTCCGGTCAGATCCTGGCAGGAGCCGATCCGCTTCAGGCTATCCGGTATCAGATCGTAATTATGCTGATGCTGGTGGGTTCTACCGCGACGACATCCATCGTCAGCATTCTCATCGTCCGAAAGCGATGTTTCGGCAAGGGTGAGGAACTGCTGCTTTCGATAGGTGACAAGGTGGATCAGTAGGCAGTCGGCAAGGGGAAGGGGAAGAGGAAGAGGAAGAGAGTGACGACTGTCTACTGCTGAGTGGTTGCTGTTGCGGCAAGACCTTTACATAGAGCAATAACACCGATACCGGCGGCTATCATGGCAAGGCAAAGCAGATGCCCCAACGATAGCTCCATGAAAATGAAACCCAGGTGAGCATCGGGTTCGCGATAAAACTCTATAAAGAAACGGACAAAACCATAGCCGATGAGGTACAGGCCGGA
>JANQFD010000054.1 GCA_028278005.1 Chlorobium sp.
GGTTTCATTGACATCCAGAAATCATCATACCCATCCTTTGTAATCACGACGATTTTCTGACCTTTGCAGAGTTCGAGCACAGCAAGGAAAGTAACGACAAGCACCAGACGTTCTCTTGCGTTTTCGAGGATTGTTCTGAAGGAAATCTGAACAGTCTCCCGAAGCCTCGCAAGAATCAGTTGACACTGCTCGTCAATCGTAACCGGCGCTTCGTCGACATTCTGCACACGAACTCTGGGCATTTTATCAAGCACCGATTTATATGTCATGATCAGGGAGTAAAGCGTCGGGCGGTTGACCGGCTCATCGAGTTCATCGACAATCTCCGGCTCAAAAGACTCGAAATACCCCCTGGAAAACCTGCTTCTCCGTCTTTCCTCGAACGAACGCATCTTTTCAGCGCCATCCTTGATGCGTTTGTATTCCAGCAGCCGCTCGACCAGTTCGGTTCTTGGATCGAATTCTGAAGCATCACCTTCTTCAGCTGTCTCGTGAGGCAGGAGCATTTTGGCTTTAATACTCATCAGAAGGGAAGCCATGTAGATGAATTCGGCGGCCACCTCGAGATTGAGGCTTTGCATCGCATCCAGGTAGTCGATAAAATCTTTGGTTATCCTGGAAATAGGGATATTATAAATGTCAAGCTCATCCCTTTTTATAAAAAAAAGGAGCAGATCGAGCGGTCCCTCAAACTCTTCAAGACTGATGCGAAACATACGGTAATGACACTTTAGCCTAAACTGAGCGTCCCGACTTGTCGGGATGCTCCTTAATAGTAAGTTTATTAAAAACGATCTGTTATACTGTATTTGTATAGGTATTATCCCTCACCTGTCGGGTGAACGTGAAAGCTGATAAAGAGCCGCATTTGCTAAAATCCCGACAAGTCGGGAAATGCCGATCATTCCGGATCTGCTTCGTTACAGGGAATTTGCGTCCCGACTTGTCGGGATACAGCGGCATTCCCTGTGCCTTGCATCTCCGGCATGCTCGACAATCGCTCAATTCAGGTTTGGGTACTTTTGCTGTAAAATAGGAAATGTGACCGAAATAGTTTTAGCTTTCCCTGCAAGCTTGTTCTACAGAAAATTCATCCGGGGCTTATGCGTACCACCATCTCTTATCTGTTGATTGCCTTTTTAAGCCTGTCTGTCGGCTCCTATTCTTTGCAGGCAGATTCTCCAAAGCAATCCTATGACCGGGGATACAAGCGGCACATGCAGGGCCGCCACAAGGACGCCGTCAAACATTATTCAAAAGCGGTTGAAAAAAATCCATCATATGTTCTTGCTTACCAGATGAGAGCCGCCGCATGGCATACGTTGAAAGAGTACGAGTACGCCCTCCTGGATTATGGAAAAGTTATTGAACTTGGTGACGATACCTTCAAGGCAGTCGCGCACTTCAACCGCGGCCTTGTTCAATATGACCTCGGCCGTTACAAAGCCGCCATTGTTGACTTCTCCTGGGCCGTATCATACAATCCCAGAATAACAATGGCTTATGTACAGCGTGGCCTTGCCAAGGGCCGGATGGGAGACAAAAAAGGCAAGGTAAAGGATTTTGTGTACGCTGCACGCTACGGCGATTCCGAAGTCAGAAAATGGCTGGAGCAACATGCCCCTCATGTCCTCGAAAGAAAATAAGTAGAACACCGTTGAATAGTATTATTAGTCAGGCAGCCAGATACCCAACCATCAAGCTGCCCCTGACCTTACAGCCCGAACTGCTTCGTCTCGACCCAACTCATGCTTAAAAGCGACCAGAAATCAACCGCAAGCCCTTGCAGCACATACTCATAAGGCATCCAACCGTAACCGCTGTCCCCCCAGTCTTCGCCCCATGAGTTCCTGATCAGGAGAGCACCCTTCGTTTTCTTGCTGCAGCGTGGATTTTTTATCTCCTTCTTGTTGTCATAACCCACGGCTACGATTGCATGACCCCACTCGGCCTGTTCCGAAGAGCAGGGAAAAGGAATGCACCCCTCCTCGTCCGTTTCGCTGAAAGAGGGAAAACCGTAGAAGCCGAACATCGAAGGAACGCCGGCGGCAAGAAAGCGTTTAACCCCTTCAAGCACATCTTTCTTTGCAACACTCGATCCAAGTGGATCGTGACAGAAATATTTCAGTGCCTCGAAATTATCTGCAACCGCGTAGACAAAACCTGTCGGTTCTTCATCAAAATCGGGATCGACATCGGTATACTCCCAGTATTTTTCATGGGGCACGCCGCACAGAACAAGTGCGCCCATGGTGTTCCTGAGCCAGGCCCCCGTATCACCTGTCACTCCCATGAGGTTGCGGGTTGTTTTATAGACAAACTGTCTTGAGGCATCTATGTGATCGTCGTATGCTCTCCGCTGAAAATATTCAATGACGCCTGCAGCTGCGTGCGCTGTGCAGGATCCGAGTCCGCCCTGGTTTTCAACCTTTGAACACCACTCCCGCAGGTCGACTGAATCCGGCATGGCTGACTTCAGCGATTTTGCACTCTGCTTTAACTTCAGTTTTCGGGCCATTTCCTCAATTTCAGGCGTCTCTACAGTATAATCCCTCAGATCCGGCATCGGGGGCAACCATCCTGTCCCGAGGCTCCAGGGATATCCTTCGATACTCACACAAGCATGTTTTGGAATCATGATGACCTCCTTTTCATTCATTCGGGGCGAAAAGAATACACGGTTTATGCGGGATAATGGGGCAAGCCTTGTGTAAAAACTACGAAAACTTTTCCTCTGCCAGAAGTGATCCACCGCGTTCCGGTAACAAAAAAGCCGGTGCTCAGACCGGCTTTTTTTGTTTTCATGATACTGTCTCGGAACCGCGGCTTGTCGTTAGCCTTGCATGTTATGGGCACCTCTATTTATTCCGCGATGCAATTGCTTCGTTGTCCCGACAAGCCGGGACACTCCGGTTTTGAAGTTTATCCCGATGCAATCGGGACTCATGACAATAAAGAGAGGCCCCTTATTTCTAAATAGCGGTTCCCCCCTTCTCGCCGGTTCTGATGCGCACGCACTGTTCGAGCGGGCTGACGAATATTTTTCCGTCTCCCACTTCGCCGCTGCCGTGCCTTGCCGATTCTACGATGGCATCA
>JANQFD010000009.1 GCA_028278005.1 Chlorobium sp.
AAAGATGACCTGCCGTTTTAACATCAGTGACAAGTAACAAGTGACGAGCAACCAACCGGTCCAGAATAGGCAGTTTGCAGGTGTAATCGCCTATAGGACCTATAGAAATCAATTGAAGATTTTTCTTCTAAACTCATTGTATGTAGAAGTCACTCGATGAAAAAACTTCATAAGGAAATTGCATCGGGAAAGATAGCTCCGCTCTATTTTTTCCACGGCCCTGAAAGCTTTTTGAAAGAAGAACTGACTGATCTTGTCAGAAAGAAGGTATTTCCTTCCGCAGAAGAAGCTACCATAAACACCACAGTTCTTTACGGCCATGATATGACCCTTGGCGAAATCGTATCAAGGGCTCTCGAATTCCCCATGTTCTCTTCCAGGAAGCTGATCATTGTCAAACAGTTTGGAAAAATCAAAAAAACGGCATCGCGGGATAAGCAGAAACAGCACCTCGAACAGTTTAACCGGTATATTCAGCATCCCTCCAGTTCCACGATACTTATCCTTGATGCAGATCCGGTTGACAAAAAGGATATGCAGAAATCCCCGTTCAAGGAACTGCAACCCTTCCGCCACGACTTTTCCCTGATCAAAAACCCTGATATTTTTGCCTCTGAACGAGCTCTTCAACTTGGCTGGGAGTTCGATCCCGATGCCCTTAAAGCATTCAGTGCCTACATACAACCATCAGCACGGGAAATAGCGCGGGAGACCGAGAAGATCATCATGTACGCCTCATCCAGAAGCAGTGAAAAACGCATTACCGCTTCAGATGTATACACCTGTGTAGGTATTTCGAAGCAATACAACGTCTTCGAGCTTGAGAAAGCACTTGCAGAAAAAAATTTGAGGCAGTGCAGCGGTATATCTCTGATGATCATGGAACGCGAAGGGCAGAAAGAAGGACTGCTGAACATCATACGCTACCTCACGACGTTCTACATCAGAGTTTGGAAACTGCAAGCACCTGAAGTCCGCAAACTTCCGCTGGCCGACATGGCAAAAAAAATTGGCATGTTCGGGAAACAGGAGTTTTTTGCAAAAAACTATCTGCGCTATGCTTCGATATTCAGCCTGAAGGAAACCGAACAGGCTATCCTTGCATTGCAGCAGACTGATGCCGCCTTGAAAGGGCTGGAACCATACCCGGATGAAAAGTACCTGCTCCTCCGTTTGATGCAGCGCCTTCTTCAGCCTGAGAAATCGGGCTGAAGAAAGGACAGCAAAGGGCACCTCTAAAAAGTGACATGAGTCCCGATTGCATCGGGATGCAAGGCGGATGGAGCGCAGGAACCCCTTCCTATCCACCCAACGCAGCAATCGAGACGCGCAATACGTTTTTAGAGGTGTCCTAAAGCCATCCCTGCTCCTTGTACCAAGCAATAGTACTGCTCATTCCCTCTTCAAGGGGTATCGAGGCTGTAAACCCGAGCTGCCGTTCAGCTTTCAGAGGCGAACAAACCCAGTAATCCTGAATCATTTCGTTGACCTTGTCCGGATTCAGAAACCCCGGCCGTCCTGTCAACAAACTTATCGAACCTGCCACGTAGCTGAAAAACCTTAACAACAACTTCGGCAAGGCAACCATTCTGATGTTCTTTACTCCAAGCTCCCTTGCAGCAACCGAAGACAGCTCATCCCATGAATATCCTCTCGGTGATGTGATATAGTACGTCTCGCCAATGCTGTCAGGCGATTCGCCAGCCATGACAATTCCCCGAACCAGATCATCAACATGCACAAGACTTAAAAGCTGTTTTCTCACATCACCGGTTCCGAGCACCAGACCTCTCTTGAGCATGACCAGAAACTGTAAAACATCCCTGTCACCAGGGCCATAGACTGCCGGCGGCCGGATAACGGTAACAGGGAGACGTCCTTTATAGGAAAGACATATTTTCTCGGCTTCGCGTTTGCTCCGACCGTATATACTTACCGGTTTTGGAACGTCATCTTCGCTCGCTCCCGGGTCCGGATTATCCGCAGGACCTGCTGCTGCAAGTGACGACACGAGCACAAACCGCTTCAGTGAAGGATTTACTTCCATGGTGACCCCAAGCAGATTGCTCACCGGCAGCACGTTTCCTTCATAGAATCCTTTTTCAGTTGCTGATTTCGTCACACCTGCAAGATGAATGATAATATCTGTTCCCTCGACAGCTTTACGAAGCGAAACCGGATCGTCATAACAAGCATTGACGACATCCACCTGCATGGACGAAACCGTGTCGGCATTGCTTTCAGGCCTGATCAGGACCCTGACGTCATAGCCTTTCTTTTTCAGATAATCGACTGTAACCGTCCCAATAAAACCTGTTGCCCCTGTAACCAGAATTGTATAACCCATGATAATGTATTCAGGCTGTTGAACTGCAGTGAAGTATCCGGAACCACCTCTTGAAAATCCCGTCAATCCTGTATCTGCCATAAAAAGCCGCCGCTGTCACAAAAAAAAGGAAATTTTTTAATACATTCACTATTTAACTTGTCGGACGTAAAACGGGTACAGAAAAACTCCCTGAAACACCCGTTTTATTATATTTTAACAAAAAGTTTTCCGGCTCGTCAGCCAGGGCTGATGCAGCTACACTGAAGTAAATATTCAGTCCTGTGAATACACGCAAAGATCTTTTCAAGAAATGTTACGATTTCACTCTTGCCGATGAAGTAAAAGCATTGGGGATATATCCGTTTTTTCATCCGATAGAGGAAACCGAAGGTCCTGTTGTCTCTTTTGCCGGCAGAAAGCTCATCATGGCCGGATCAAACAATTACCTCGGACTGACTTCAGATGAAAGAGTAAAGGAAGCATCGATCGGCGCTATCAGGAACTACGGGACCAGCTGCTCGGGCTCCCGTTATATGACCGGAACCGTCAATCTGCACATAGAACTCGAAGAAAAACTCGCAGATTTCTTTGAGAAAGAACGCTGCCTGCTTTTCAGTACCGGTTACCAGACAGGACAAGGCGTTATCCCCACTCTTGTCCAGCGTGGGGATTATGTGATATGCGACAAAGATAACCATGCCAGCCTTGTTGCTGCATCCATCATGGCCGTAGGTCAGTCAGCCAAGTTCGTCCGTTATGCACACAACTCGATGGAGGATCTCGAGCGCGTCCTGCAAGACATTCCGGATGATGCCGGCAAACTTATCGTTGCCGACGGCGTATTCTCGGTATCGGGCGAAATTGTTGAATTACCAAGACTTGTCGAACTTGCAAAAGAGTACGGAGCCCGCATACTTATCGATGATGCGCACGCTGTAGGGGTTATCGGGCGTGGCGGGCGCGGCACACCCTCCGAATTCAATCTGACGGAACAGGTTGACCTTATGATGGGCACCTTCTCCAAAACA
>JANQFD010000010.1 GCA_028278005.1 Chlorobium sp.
CCGATATTTCCGGACTCATGGCAATTGATGGATTTTCCCTTATGTCTTATGTAATATGCAAAACAGATTGAAAATGTTCGTTCTGACAAAAAGGAAAACTCTTTTTTACTGGAACAGCGTTGTTCTCCTGGCCATATTGGTTCTCTATCCGATGTTCGGCGGAGTCATGATGTCACTTGTACTGCAGTCGGGGAGCGATGAGGGTTCGATGCTCCTGTTTCAGAAAGAGATGATTCCGGCTGTCCGGATCGTTCAGGTTTCAGGACAAGTCCTGCTGCTTTGCCTGCCTGTTTTATTGCTCGCAGGATTACATACCGGGGACAGAGGACCCTTTTCAGGGAGAAACCGGGAATTTCTCGGTCTTCGAAAACGGATTTCATGGCCGGGAATGTTTTTTGCCGTTTCGGGAGTGGTGCTTCTGCAGCCGCCGATCTATGCCATGATGGAGATGATCGGTTATGTGCTTTCCCATCTCGGTGAATTCGGTAGTGCGCTGCTCGAGAACCAGGAGCAGCTCGAACGCTATATAATGATGCTTGCCGGAGCTGATTCTTTGAGCGAATTTCTTGTGGCCGGTTTTGTGATAGCAGTGATACCTGCTTTCTGCGAGGAACTCTTTTTCAGAGGATATGTTCAGAAAAACTATATTCTTTCACTGTCCCCCTTTGCGGGCATTCTGCTCACGGGTATTGTTTTCGGCCTGTTTCACCTGAGCCCGGCAAATCTTCTTCCTCTGGCCTGTATGGGCTGGTATCTGGGATATGTATACTACAAAACAGAGAACCTTCTTGTGCCGGTAGCGGTCCATTTCTGCAACAATATGCTGTCGCTGGTCATAGTGCAGGTTCAGAGAAACAGTTCCGAAACTTTTCAGGTGGTGGATGTGACGAATGAAACTGTCGGATGGATTGTTCTTTCCGTCGGCCTGTCCCTGCTGCTGTTTGCGCTGGTGCTGCGCCGTTTCAACAGGCTGTTTTCCCCGGGCGACCCTGCTGACGCGGATACGCGCTCTGCATTGTGAAGGTTTTTTTGTATATGTATGTCACTCATGCATTACTATTCCTGAATAATTTGCCAAAGGAATACAAAAAGGTGGGAAATCAGTCGGCAGTTGGCAAAGGATTAAGTCAAAAAGTAAAGGTAAAGATCAACATTAGAGCGTTTGGGTAATTGGGAATCGGGGCCGAAAAGGAATCAGTAGACAGTTCTCATTTGGCAGTTCTCGATTTCCGATTCCGACGGCGACGGCGAACCCCGAAAGAAAGGAGAACATGTTTGCCGGATAGCTGTTCTTGAAAAATGCATTCATTGTTATGGCTGAAACAGGAATTTCAAATTTACGGAAGAGAGTTTTGGTCGCCCTGGCGGGTATTCCGCTTATTATCTGGCTTACATGGATGGGCGGAGGTTATTTTTTTATTCTGATACTGGCTCTTGCCTTGTCAGGTGTCCATGAATTCTACAGGTTGCTTGCAACCAGGGGATCTTCCGCACCGCTTTTCCTGCTACTCCTTTTTTCCTTTGTTTTTCAGTTGAACTTTTATCTGTCGCTTGTCGATCCCTGGATTCTTGTTCTGCTTATCATAATGGCTCTTCTTGTCCAGGAGCTGTTCAGGACGGAAGGATCGAGAATAGTTGCTGTTGGTTCGTCAATTACGGCTCTCTTGTATGTCAATGTCACGCTCGGTTCTCTTCTGGAGATCAGGAAGATGGAGCCTATGGGTTTTTCCTATGTTCTGTTGCTGTTCGTGTGTATCTGGTCAGCCGACGTCATGGCCTATTTCGGAGGGAGCCGTTTCGGGGGAACGCTTTTCAAACGAAAATTTTTCGAGCGTTTGAGTCCGCACAAGACATGGGAAGGCTTTGTTGCCGGATGTCTCGGAAGCCTTCTTGGCTCGGCGGTTGTTGCTTATTTTAATCCCGGGCTCAACCCTGTTTTTTCTCTTTCGGCCGGGCTTTTTATCGGGCTGTTCAGCCCCCTGGGCGATCTGGTGGAGTCGATGTTCAAGCGAGATGCCGGGGTAAAGGACTCTTCTTCGCTCATTCCGGGTCACGGAGGCGTACTCGACCGGTTTGATACCGTTATGTTTATTTCGCCGCTTATGTATATCTATGTGTTTTTCGCAAGTGCCTGGAATGGACTGTAGGGAATGTTTTTTATATTAACGATTCTTTTTTTAGCGGTTTCCGGGAAAACCATCAAGTAGGGTTGGTAAAATGAAAATAGAAGGACTGCTTTCCGAGAAATACATTGCACTGAACCTTGAACTCGATACGAAAGAGCAGGTTATCGATGCAATGCTCTCGATTGCAGCGTCTCATCCCGGAGTGAATAATCAGGACAAGTTGCGTCGTGATGTACTCAAGCGTGAAAAGGAAATGTCGACAGGTATCGGAAGACGAATCGCACTGCCGCACGCAAAAACCGATGCGGTAGCCCATCCGGTCCTTGCGCTTGCAACCCTGAAAAACAGGATCAATTTCGACTCTATCGATAACGATCCTGTTCAGATTGTTTTCCTGTTGGCTACTCCCGAGGAGATGCTTGCGGAACATCTGAAGCTTCTTGGCAGGATTACCCGTCTTGCAGGGCGTGAAGATGTCAGGGAAAAGCTTGCAATGGCGGTCGATACCGCCGAGGTTCTTAAGCTTTTCAGGGAGGAAGAAAAGGATTTTCCACAGATTTGAAACACGTAAAGCAGGCTAAATAACGGTTGTTATGTCGCAATACCGGTCGGTAAAGGGTACAAGAGATATATTTTCAGACGAAATGATCTCCTGGAAGCACGTTGAAAACGTTATCCACCGGGTTGCAGGTTTGTTCGGGTTTCATGAAATTCGTACGCCTGTCTTCGAGTACACCGATCTTTTTCAGCGCAGTATCGGCGCAACGACCGACATTGTCGGCAAGGAAATGTTTTCGTTCAGGCCCGAACCTGAAGGGCGCTCTATAACGCTGCGTCCCGAGATGACGGCTGGTGTAATGCGTGCTTTTCTGCAAGGAAACCTTGCTGCTTCCGCTCCCGTCCACAAGCTTTATTATATCGCTGAACTCTTCCGCAAAGAGCGCCCGCAGGCAGGGCGTCAGCGTCAGTTTTCGCAGTTCGGGGCGGAACTGCTGGGGGCATCTTCGCCGGAGGCTGTTGCGGAAACGATCGGGCTCATGATGCAGGTTTTTACCGATCTGGGAGTGCAGCGGCTGAAGCTGAAGATCAACACACTGGGGGACCTCGAGGACCGTAATCGTTACAGGGAGGCCTTACGGGAATATCTCGAGCCCTATTCCGGAGATCTTGACGAGCCGTCGAGAGAGCGTTTGAGTAAAAACCCACTGCGTATTCTTGATTCAAAAAACCCGGAGGTTCAGGCTGTCATTGCAGGTGCGCCGAAACTCCACGATTATCTCAATCGGTCGGCTCTCGATGAGTTTGAGCGGGTGCTGGAATATCTTGACCGGAAAGCCATAGCGTATGTCGTCGATCCCTTTCTGGTAAGAGGCCTTGATTATTATTGCCACACGGCGTTTGAAGTGGTAAGTCCTGAACTCGGGGCACAGGATGCCATAGGAGGAGGGGGCCGGTACGACGGCCTTGCACGGCAGCTCGGAAGTAAATCGGATATACCGGCCGTCGGATTCGCAGTCGGACTGGAGCGGCTGCTTATCGCTATGGAGAAACAGGGCTTGCTCAGGCATATCGGGCCGGTTGCACCCGCAGTGTTTGTTGTTGTTCAGGGAAGTGAAATGGCGGCCGATGCCGTCAGTGTGTGCGATGCATTGCGAAGAGCCGGCATCAGCGCTGAAATGGATCTTGCCGGAAAAAGCATGAAGGCGCAGATGCGTGATGCGAACAAGTCGGGTGCGGCCTATGCGTTGTTCGTCGGTTCAGACGAGGTGATGTCGCAAAAATACGGGTTGAAAAACCTGAAAACCTCCGATCAGGAGCCCCTGACGCTTCGGGAAATCATAGAAAAGCTCGCTGCGCTCGATCGAGTCAGGCAGTAGTTCACATGAGAAAACCGGTCGGACAATCTACCCGGCATCATCCGGAAAAGCATGTGACGTTTTACACCAGGCCGGGGTGCTCGCTTTGTGAAAAAGCATTGGTTGTAGTAAACAGGGTGAGGGGCGATATCCCGTTTCATCTCGAAATTTCCGATATTTCCGGCAACCCCGGACTGCTTCGGAAATATGCATTGCATATTCCGGTTGTCAGTATCGACGGCGTAGAGGTTTTCCGGTTTCGCGTCGACGAAAAGCTGTTTCGGT
>JANQFD010000141.1 GCA_028278005.1 Chlorobium sp.
GCTTCCTTCATCCACATCCCTTTCGGCCCGACAAACATACACCTTGTCCTCAACGGCTTTGTCGGTCTTTTAACCGGCTGGTCCTGTTTTATAGCAATCGGTGTTGCCCTGCTTCTGCAGGGACTGCTTTTTCAGTTCGGAGGAATAACAACCCTTGGGATCAACACGTTCAACATGGCTCTTCCCGCCTTTCTCTGCTTTCTCATCTTTTCCCCGTTACTTATGCGTCAATCCATGCCGACTGCTGTCACAGGCTTCCTTTGCGGTTTTGTGTCGGTATTGCTCAGCGCTTTGCTCCTCAGCCTGTCTCTCGTTACCGCCGGAGAATCTTTCTTACCTGCGGCAAAACTTGTCTTTGCCGCAAACACACCGCTTATGATTGTTGACGGCCTTGTCACTGCCCTCGCGCTTCAGTTTATCGAAAAAGTCAAACCGGAAATGCTTACCTCATGAATAAAACCGATGCCTGCAGATCATGCAACCGCCGTCCCGTTCACGCGGGAATCATTGCATCGCTGTTCACGATAATGCTCACACTCCTTACCATATCGGACGCTTACGGCCACAAGATCAATCTTTTTTGCCGATTCGAAGGCACGACATTGCACGGAGAAGCCTACTTTTCGGGAGGAAAACCGGTACAAAACAGCCCGATACATATCTATTCCCTCGATTCAGGCGAGCACATCGCATCGGGAGTTACGTCCACCGAGGGAACATTTTCTGTGAATATCGAGAACAAGATCCCGCTAAAAGCCATCCTCGATGCGGGTAATGGACACAGGGCGACCTGGACATGGAACAAAACAAGTGGACAAAGCGAGCCCCTTCCGACTGTTCCTGCAGAAAAACAAAACCCTCTCACAACAATAGCAACAGGAATCGTTGCCATTGTTGTTTTTTTCGGGCTCCTCAATCTCTGGAAAAGACGCAATGCAGCTTGAAGTATTTTCAAAAGGCAGATCCCTCCTGCACGGCATCGATCCAAGAGTCAAACTGCTTGTGTACCTGCCGCTTGTCCTGCTGACTGCGTTGAGTGAGGATAGGGTTCAGGTTTTGTCGGCTTTAGCTCTGGCAACGTTACTTGCCGCATTCTCGCGTCTATTCGGAGTCCTCCTTTTTCGGAGATTAGCCGTTGTAAACATTTTCATGCTTTTTCTCTGGATAACCCTGCCGGTTTCGGTTTCAGGGGAACCGTACTGGAATTCCGGTTTTCTGAACGTTTCAAGAGAAGGCGTTGCGCTTGTCCTCCTGATAACCCTCAAAGCAAATGCAATCGCCCTCTACACCATCTCCCTGCCCGGTACAAGCAGTGTGATGTCACTCTCCCATGCAATGCTTCACCTTCGGCTTCCTGGCAGACTTGTAACAGTATTCTACTTCTTTTACCGCTACATCAGCGTCATTGCCGACGAATATGCAAGAATGCTGCGCATGCTTCATGCCAGGGGCTTCCATGCAACCACGAGCATGCATACAATCAAAGTCTATGCTTTTTTCACCGGCATGCTGTTCATCAAAAGTATTGAACGCTCTGAAAGGGTCTACAATGCACTGCTTATGCGAAGCTTTCACGGCTCGTTCCCCCTCCTTGCCCACTTCAGGCTCGAACGCAAAGACCTTGCCTTCGCATTTTTCATGACCGGTCTTTTTCTGATAATCTTCCTGCTATGACGTGTATTTCAGTTACAAACCTGTGCTTCAACTACCCAGGTCAGGTCGAGGTCTTCAATAATCTGAACATGGGTATTACCAACGGAGAAAAAGCAGGGATAACCGCTCCCAACGGATCCGGAAAAAGCACGCTTTTTCTTCTTTTGATGGGACTGCTCGAACCGGATTCCGGCAGCATCTCACTCTGGGGCAGAAATATCCTGTCTGCAAAAGATTTCAGAGAAGCCAGGCTCAAAACCGGCTTTCTTTTCCAGGACCCGGATGATCAGCTTTTCCTGCCAACAGTCGAGGAAGACATCGCCTTTGCGCTTCTCAACCGGGGAGTATCGAGAGAAGAAGCCATCACAAAAGTCGACAGGATCTGTGAAACCTTTGATATCGGACACCTGAAAAAAAGGGTTCCTTTTCATCTCTCCTGGGGCCAGAAAAGACTGGTTTCGCTTGCCGGCGTGCTCGTAACCGAACCGGAGCTGCTGCTGCTCGACGAACCGACAGCGGGGGTGGATGATGAGGTTATCGATATCATTCTCGACTTTCTCGAGAACTTCAGGGGAACCGTGGTGATCTCGTCACACGACAAAAGGTTTCTCGATCGTCTCTGCACGAGCCGCTACACCCTCACAAATAACAGACTGGAAGAATGCTAAAAAAGTAAGAGGGTTTTTTTGACAAGAGGCGAAAAATAATCCCTGCGTTTTTTGATTTTTGAATTTTGCCCTTTGACTTGCCTTTACAGTTCTTTCTCGTAAATCACATACTCCTTGTACGGTATGCCGCCGATAACTTTCGCGAGCTTGCTCATGGCTTCATTGGATTTCAGCACCCAGCTCATTTCACTCGAAAACAAACCGTGTTTCCCGCCGTACTGAGAAATATGTGCATTGAGAATACTGTCGATTCCCTTGTTGCGGTATTCGGGCAGCACTCCCATCGTAATGGTCCTGAAGGCCGATATGTTCCTGCCGTACCACCACAGCTTCAACAGTCCCCAGGGGGTAAAAGGATTGCCGTTCACATGTTTGAGCGGGATGTTCATATCGGGCAGGGTCAATGAAAAACCAATGGGTCTTCCCTCTTTATCTTCTACAAAATAGATGAAATGCTCCTTTGCAACCGCCTTCATGTTCTTGGCCATGAAATCGAATTCCCTGTCGGTCATCGGTACGAACCCCCAGTTCTTTTCCCATGCCTTGTTGTAGATATCCCGAATTCTCGCTACTTCATTGTCAAAATCCTTCATCTTGATGGTTCTGATCGAAAGATGCTCCCGCTTCATGACATGCTTCGCTATCCTGCCGAGTCGCTCGATATCGATGAGATCCTGATCGATATACCATGCAAGCAGCTCCTGTGCGATGCCGTGTCCTGCATTAGTAACAAGGTTATTGTAATACTGGGGGTTGTAGAGCATCAAAAACACCGGTGAACTGTCGAAGCCTTTCACCAGCATACCGCACTGATCATTCATCGAAGGGCTGACCGGTCCTCTCATGGCATTGAGACCTTTTGCTTTGAGCCATTGCGATGCGGCATCAAAAAGTGCGTTGGCAACTTCCTGATCGTTGATGCATTCAAAAAAGCCCCAGAAACCGACCTTGTCGTTATGCACCTGGTTGTGTCTGGTGTTTTCAATTGCCGCAATCGTCCCGGCGATCCGGTCGTTTTTCCATGCGGTAAACAAGGCTATATCGGCATGATCGTACAAGGGATATCGTTCCTTGTCGAGCGTCTTCATGTAATCTGCGATAACAGGAGGAACCCAGTACCGGTCGAGTTCAGGATCCTTTCTGTAAACTTTCCATGCAAACTTTATAAACCGCTTTCTTTCTCTTTTGCTTTGAGCACGCCTGATCTCAACAGACATAATAGTATTGTGTTGGATTTGACAAAGAGAGCACGAAACAAAAGCCCCCTTCAATCGAGGGGGCTCATGAGCTTAGCTTTCCCGAGACTATCCTATTTGAACGCGCTGCCCGATTCAGCGCCCGCAGCCTTGAGTATTTTGGCAAGGGGGCAAAATCCGGTAAATGCAGCCTGAAACAGGTTCAGACCAACAAAACCGGTAAACCACAACCAGTTCTGGTTATGATAGATAGACAGCAAAACACTTGCCAACACAAAAAAGCCGGCAACGGCAAAAACAAGGCGATCTATATTCATAATAGCTTTCTCCCCGATAGTTGAACGTTATGTAAAAACAGAATTAATGTGATCATGCCTCGATCCCGGAATGCGCGGTTCGAAGTTTTCTGGCCCCTTCTCGAAGGAGTTCTGTTGTCTCCTCCCAGGAAATACAGGCATCGGTAATAGACATACCGTATTGCAGATCTGTCGGGTTATCCGGAAACGGTTGATTACCACAGAGAAGATTGCTCTCGATCATGACGCCGAGAATGCTCATGGTTCCGCTGACGCGCTGCTCGATAATACTGTTCCATACCTTGGACTGCTGCTCATATTTTTTTTCCGAATTGGCGTGGCTGCAGTCCACCAGCAATTTTTTCGAAAGCCCTGCTTTAGCAAGACGCCTTTCGGCATCGGCTATATTTTCAGCGTCGTAATTCGGACGTCCTGAACCGCCACGAAGCACCATGTGTCCATACGGATTGCCTGTCGTCGTAATGACACTGCTGTGACCGTCCGTATCGATTCCCAGGAAACTGTGAGGATGCATTGCAGAGCGTATGGCGTCTATTGCAACCTGAACCCTGCCATCTGTTGAATTTTTGAACCCGACAGGCATTGAAAGGCCGCTTGCCATCTGCCGGTGAGTCTGCGATTCTATTGTTCTGGCCCCTATTGCAGCCCAGCTCACGAGATCGGCGACATACTGAGGAGTAAACGGGTCAAGAAACTCGGTTGCTGCAGGCAACCCGATCTCATTGATATCGAGCAAAAGCTTGCGGGCATAATAGAGCCCGTGCTCGATATCAAACGATCCGTCGAGATGAGGATCGTTGATAAAGCCTTTCCAGCCGATTGTTGTTCTTGGTTTCTCAAAATAAACCCGCATGATGATACAGAGATCATCCTTCAGTTCCTCACGCAGCTCTTTCAGGCGGCCGGCATATTCCAATGCAGCCTTGATATCGTGAATGGAACAGGGACCGACGATAACCAGAAGCCTGGAATCTTTTCCGGTTAAAACACCCTCAACTTCCCTGCGCCCTTCAACAACAGTATCCGCAATACTTTGTGTAACAAGGAGCTTTTCCTTGAGCTTACGCGGCGTTGTTAGCCGTGTAATATTTGAAACTCGTATATCCTGTAAACGGTGCATCTGCTAACAAAAAAATCTAACATGTATCCGGAGGCCTCTGTCGCAAGCGCGCAGAACCTTTCCTGACAAGGTTTTTTAAGGAAACCGACAACGATAGCAAGGAAGATAAAAAAAGTCATTAATAAATAATCATCAATCGATACAATAAATTCCACCCTTCACCGGCGGAAACAGCTCCGGACAGGCAAAAAAAAACCTGCTCGTGCGAGCAGGTTTCTTTCACTTGAAAATCATGCTGTTGCAGCCTGCTATGCTTCCGCCTCCGCTTCTGCTTCTTTTGTAAAGTCAACCGTCAGCCAACCTTCCTCGAAGCTTGCACCGCTTGATTCAAGTCCGGCAATGAATATCGGAAGTGCAACGATCTTCTGGTAATCACCGATCCTGATTGTCAGATCGTCACCCAGCTTGAGAATCTTCGGTTCGACTCCGATATCTTCCATGAAAGGCAGTCTGACCCTTACCTTGTAGTGACCTTCATGCACTTTCTGAATATCGATAGGATCTTCCTTGAAGTAAATCTCCATCGGATCTTTTTCACCGTAGACTTTTGAACCGACCTGCCTTAACATGTCGAGTCCGACAACTTCCTGATCGAAAAGCGGTACCTGACCGATAGGAATAGGAGCAAAAGCATTCTCGATCTGGTTGATATAGTTCTGCTGAATACCTCTCCATTTTTTGAAATAAGGATCTTCAGTGTGATCCGGCATTACCCTGTTGATCGTGATGCTGTCTACGGTAATACCATAAAGGTTAAGATAGGTCAACGCCCTCATAGACTCCTTGATCACCATCTTTTCAGGGTTCATGACAAGACGAACCGTGGTTTTTGATCCGTCTGCAAGCAGATCGATAATCCCTTCGGTTGAAGAAAAAAGGTTATCGACTTTCTCGAAAACCTCCTCGGGCGCAACCATTGCGTCCATTTTTTTCACCTTTTTGGAAAGCGGCCTGATAACCGGCTTTACCATATATTTCTCAACATTGCGAATCAGCTTGATAAACCATCCGAAGGTTTCGGGGAGCGATAAAAGACGAAGTGTTTCACCGGTAGGCGCACAGTCTACGACAAGAAGATCATAATCTTTCTGTTCTTCATTGTAACGCTTGATATAGGACAGCGAAAACAGCTCCTCCATACCGGGGAGCACCCCCATTTCTTCGGCATAGATGCCTTCAACGCCTCTCGATTCCATCAGCTGTGCAAAATGTTCCCGGACAACATCCCAGTTGAGGTTCAGGTCACCGAACACACTGACCTCCTGCCCCCAGAGATTCTCTGCAACCTTGACAGGTGAAGGGCCGAGGGTTATGTCAAGCGAATCACCGAGACTGTGTGCCGGATCGGTTGACATGATCAGCGTCTTGTAACCCATATCAGCGGCTTTCAAGGCTGTCGCTGCAGCAACAGAGGTCTTTCCAACACCGCCCTTACCCGTAAAAATGATATTTCGCATACGTAATAATGATTCTCATTTAATAAAATTGAAAAGCAAGACCACAATCACATGAAAACTAACTGTCCGTAAACCTGCACATCGTTTTACAAAAGGCTAAAGATAACAAAATTATCCTTTTTCCATACAAACGAATCGTTCAAAATAAACTCGGGCGAAACAAAAATAAACCCGGTCCGAAAGAGCCCTTATTGTGTTTTTATTTTCAGCTTCTGACCCGGATAAATCGTACGTTTTCGACCGAGACTGTTCCATGACGCCAGTTGGCGCACGGTTACGCCATATTTTCTGGCGATCCGGTCAAGGCTTTCCCCTTTTTTTACCCTGTGGTACTTCGTCGGTGGATACAGTTTAAGCTGTTGACCCGGATAGATGGTGCGTTTTCGGCCGAGATCGTTCCAGGACATAAGCTTTCTTACAGTGACACCGTGTTTCCTTGCAATGTGCCCGAGCGTCTCTCCTTTTCTGACCTTATGGTTTTTCGCCCTGGAAGATGCGGGTGCACCTTTGCCATAGATTTTCAGCTTCTGGCCCGGATATATAGTACCTCGGCGCCCCAGCTTGTTCCATGAGGAAATCTTACTGACACTGACACCGTACTTTTTCGCGATGAGCCCCAGGCTCTCTCCCCTTCTCACCTTGTGCTGAACCAGAGGCGACGCTTTGGCCGAACGGCGTTTTGCAGAGCCCTGATCCCCGAAAACCTTAAGCTTCTGACCGGGATAGATGCGTGAATTTTTGAGATTGTTCCATTGAATGATCTGACTGACATAACATCGATACATCTTGGCAATAGAAGCAATGGTTTCTCCTTTTCGGACAACATGAATGCTTTTCTGCTTCTCCGATACTTCCTTTTTCACCTCCCGCGCTTTTGCCAGCAGCTCCGCACCTTCTGTACCTCGTCTGGACTTGTGTGCATAGATTTCATACTCCCTCACGACAAAATCCTCGAGGTACCGCCTTGGAAGCCGGATATAGTAGGGTTTGTTTTCACTGGCGGGAACAAGTTTCAGCTTGAAATGCGGATTGAGATACTTCAGATCGCTCTCGGGAACCCCGATAACCTCGCTGATCTGGTCGAATGCAACAACCCTCGACACCCTTACTGCGCCGATATTCTCATACAGGTAACCAGGCTCAATGGGCAGGATATTATGCTCATGGTAATAATTCATGATATAGGTTACCGCTATATATGCAGGAACATAACCCCTTGTTTCTCTGGGCAGGTGCTCCCATATTGCCCAATAATCACGCGCACCGCCCGAACGGCGAATAGCCTTGTTGACATTGCCCGCACCGCTGTTATACGCTGCGAGCACAAGAAACCAGTCCCCGTAGATGTTATAGAGGTCACGCATGTGCCGGCAGGCGGCAATGGTAGCCTTTTCAGGATCGAACCTGTCTTCCACAAATGCCGAAGACTCGAGATCGTACATCTTTCCTGTACCGTAAATAAACTGCCACAGACCCTTCGCATTTGCAGGAGACACAGCTGAAGGATTCAAGGCCGACTCAACTATCGCAAGGTATTTAAGTTCGGTAGGGATATTGTACTGGCGAAGTTTTTGCTCGAAAAGGGGAAAATAAACTCTGGTGAGACCCAGGACCTTGGCCGTCAGTTTTCGCTTGTTAACCGAGTAAAGCCGGATATAATTTTTAACATGCTCGTTATAGACAAGCTTGAGTGACGTTTTACTGTTCAGCCATGCAATTCTTTCAGCGTATGTCTGATCGTCAAAATAGGGTATGAATGTGGAAGGATATCTGTTTTGCGCACCACTGAAATATCTGGAAGTAACAAGGCTGTCAAGAATTTCAGTGATATGCCTGTTGTCGGATTTTCTCTGTTTCCTTGCTGCAAAACCGTCAACGACACTGACCGTCAGCAGAACGACAAGGAAAACCAATAAGGAACATGCACGCAGAACTTTCACAAACAATGTCTCGTTGGGGGTTTTTATGGGTTGTACGTTTTAACATAAACACACCTCCTGACTAATACAACCGGCTTCAACAACCTAATATTCCACTCGCCAGAGGAAAAGACCGGCAGGATCGGCCGGCATGGGATTTTCCCGGCCTTTTCCTGTCAACAACGCTTCACTCAGATCACCGGGAGAGGAGTCGATCTGCGCAGATACAAGATAACGGACCATGGTCCTCAGAAACCTGTTGGCCGTTATCCTGAATACGGCCATATCCTCAGCACGCCACCAGGACGCCGAATATACCGTGCAAAACGAGTTTTGAACATCCTGATTATCCCTTGAATAAACCGAGAAATCATGTCTGCCCAGAAGCTCGCCCGCACAGAGGTTCAATCGTTCGAGATCCAGTTTTGCCGCTGTGTAACCGGCAAATCTTCTCTGGATTGCCGACGGTTTTTCAAGCATGAAGTAGCGGTACTCTCTCAAGAGCGCGCTGTAACGGGCATGGAAGTCATCCGGAACCGTCTCGATCTTCGTTACGCATATTGTTGACGGCAAAAGACAGTTGACCGCATGCATCAGACGTTCCAGGCTCCAGTCTTGTCGTGATGCGATCCTGAAATTAGCCACCTGTCCTCTGGCGTGGACTCCCCTGTCCGTCCTCCCCGCAGCCGTCAGCCGAACATGCTCCTGAACAATACGACTCAACGTCATCTCAAGCACGCCCTGAACGGTTTTTACTTCACCCGGCTGTTTCTGCCAGCCGGCATAATCAGTACCGTCGTATTCTATGGTTATCCGGATATTCCTCATTGGGGAGTAAAATAGCTTTATGTACATTAGATACCTAAGATGCTCCGTAAGCGGGCGTTTGAGAGCACGTTTCCATTGATGCCGGTCAGTTACCACAGCTGCTTCTCAATCGCTCATGCACAATTGTCATAATGAGCGACATCATTGACACCAAATACCAACGATCCCGAATTTGAGCCTACACCATCTTGAAATAATCCTCAGCACACTTGACAGGATTCGAAAAAACAGCGTCTCATCGCCCTACTATGTTCCGAACATCTGGCAGGAAAACAAGACAGGCAAACAGCGGGTCATTCCGGCTGACTACTACAGAAACATTATCGAGGCACTCGTTTCGCAAAACCCTGCCCCGCTGTCAAACCCCGGCGCCTCAGCAGACGAGTGGACGCGCAACAGCTTTGTCTACAACCTGTTTGTCCGCCTGACCACCGCGTTCGATCATAACGGTGACGAAGCAATCGCTGTCGATCCCCTCCCTTGCGGTTTCCGCGAAACCGGGACATTCCTCAAGTCAATTGCGCTGTTGCCCTATCTCAAACGTCTCGGTATCAACACCATTTATCTTCTTCCGGTAACCGTACCCGGGGAAAAAAACAAAAAAGGGAGCCTGGGCTCTCCCTATGCCGTCAGGAATCCGTACCGGATCGACCCGCTGCTGGCAGAACCGGCTCTCGGGCTTTCTGCAGAGAAGGAATTCTCGGCTTTCATGGAAGCTGCCCGGCATATGGGAATGCGGATCGTGCTTGAATTTGTCTTCAGAACAACCTCTGTCGACAGTGACTGGATAACGGAGCATCCGGACTGGTACTACTGGTTACGTGCTGACCCTGAAAACGGCACTGCCCCGGAATCATGTGCTCCTCCCGTTTTTGATCAGGGAACCCTCAACACGATCTATGAAAAAGTAGACAAGCATGACCTCTTCGAGCTGCCTGAACCTTCCGAAACATTCCGGCAACAGTTCAGCGAAACACCCGAAACCGTTACCCTCTCGGAAAAAGGCGCACAAGGAAAAACTGCTCATGGCACAAACTGCGTCGTGGCAAGTGCCTTTTCCGACTGGCCGCCCGATGACAAACAACCGCCCTGGACCGACGTCGCGTATCTGAAACTGCACCGGCACAAGTCATTCAACTACATCGCATACAACACCATACGGATGTACGACACCGATCTGGACCGACCGGAGCATGTCAACCGGGAACTATGGAAAACCGTTGCAGGAATAATCCCCTACTTTCAGGAACGCTTTTCAATCAACGGAGCAATGATCGATATGGGTCATGCGCTTCCTTCGACACTGAAAGCCGCTATTGTGCAGAATGCTCGCGAGAACGATCCTGACTTTGCATTCTGGGATGAAAATTTCGACCCGTCCCCCTCAATAAAGGACAGCGGTTTCAATGCGGTCTTCGGCTCGCTGCCTTTCGTAATCCAGGACCCGATCTACATCAGGGGTCTGCTCAACTACCTGAACAAAACCGGTGTGGTTGTACCTTTCTTCGGCACCGGGGAAAATCATAACACCCCGAGAGTGTGTCATAACCTTGCAGGGGAAAAAGCGGGAAGAAACCGTTCAAGATTTATCTTCGGTCTTGCCGCGATCCTCCCCTCCGTTCCTTTCGTTCATTCCGGCATGGAAATCTGTGAGCCGAAACCGGTGAACCTCGGCCTGAACTTTACGGATGAAGACAGAAAAGAATGGTCTCTGGACAAACTGCCGCTTTTCAGCCCTGGCTGCTATGACTGGACAGATTGCAACGACCTTGAACCGCTTACGGATTTCATTGCCACCATGCTCTCGTTTCGCAGCAGATACGCGGATATTATCCGGAACGGAAGTCCGGGCTTCCTCTCCCTGCCTTTTGTATCTTCTCCCGACCTGTTCGCCGTCATACGCAAGGGCAGCGATGTAAATCTTCTCTTCATCGGGAACAGCAATCCGGAAAATAATACCGGGGGCTACATGGAATTTCACCAGAAAAGCTTTACGCTAACAGATATGGTTTCCGGAAACACTTACCAGGTTACCGGTCACAGGCTGCAACTTGAAACCGAACCCGGGCAGTGCCTCATTTTCGAGATCCCTGCTTAGGTTCAGCCACTGGATTTTTTTCATCACCCTTAACTTTTTAACCTTTACATATTATGTCTATTCTTGTCGTTGGTTCTCTTGCCTTTGATGACATTGAAACTCCTTTCGGAAGATCGGACAATACGCTGGGGGGTTCATCAACCTACATCGCTCTATCAAGCAGTTATTTTTCAGATGAGATCAAACTTGTCGGTGTCGTCGGTAATGATTTCGAAGACTCTCATTTTCGCCTGCTGCAGAACAACGGTATCGACACAAAAGGGATTCAGGTCATTGACAACGGAAAGACCTTCCGCTGGAGCGGCCGGTATCATTACGACATGAATACACGCGACACACTCGACACACAACTCAACGTGTTCGCCGATTTCGATCCGCACATTCCCGCCCAGTATCAGGAATCCAAATATGTCTGCCTCGGCAATATCGACCCCGAACTGCAGATGAAAGTGCTCGACCAGATTTCAGATCCTGAACTTGTGATCCTCGACACGATGAATTTCTGGATAGAAGGCAAACCCGAAGAGCTGAAAAAAACCCTTGAACGTGTCGATATTTTCATTCTCAATGACAGTGAAGCCCGTCTTCTCAGCGGCGACCCCAACCTTGTCAAGTCGGCGAGGCTCATCAGAAACATGGGCCCGGAAATTCTCATCATAAAGAAAGGTGAACATGGCGCACTGCTCTTTACCGATAACGGGATCTTTGCTGCCCCGGCTTTTCCGCTTGAATCCATCTACGACCCGACCGGCGCAGGCGACACGTTTGCCGGGGGATTTTTGGGGCATCTGGCGAGAACCGGAGAAATAAACGACACCGAACTGCGCAAGGCGGTTCTTTACGGAAGCGCCATGGCAAGTTTCTGCGTCGAAAAATTCGGCACCGAAAAGCTTGCCAACCTGGAGTTTCTCGAAATAGAAGATCGCTACCAGAGCTTCCTTGACCTCTCCAGAATAGAGGAATAAACAAAACCGGGAGGATAACCGGGGCAATGTTGCCGATCCCGGTTATTCTGCAAACCCCCGCAATCAAGCCTGAACCGACATGGAGCAGCTTACAAACCTTGATTTCAGCATCATAGCCGCCTATCTGGTGCTGACCCTGCTTATCGGCCTTTACTTTTCGAAGAGAGCCTCTCGTAATGTTGGCGAATTTTTCCTGTCCGGGCGCCAGCTTCCCTGGTGGATTGCAGGCACGGGGATGGTGGCAACCACGTTTGCCGCCGATACGCCCCTTGCTGTAACCGGACTGGTAGCCAAACACGGTATAGCGGGAAACTGGCTCTGGTGGACCTTTGTATCAGGGGGAATGCTGACCGTCTTTTTCTTCGCAAGATTGTGGAGGCGCGCAAACATACTTACCGATCTCGAATTCATAGAGATACGCTACAGCGGAAAACCTGCACAGTTTCTCCGCGGTTTCAAAGCCATCTATTTCGGACTGTTGATCAATGCCGTGATCATAGGCTGGGTTAACCTGGCCATGTACAAAATCATCAAGATAATGCTGCCCGGTCTTCATCCCGAATTTGCCATTGTTGCCTGCGTGCTGCTGACTACAATGTATTCCGGGCTCTCCGGGCTCTGGG
>JANQFD010000022.1 GCA_028278005.1 Chlorobium sp.
ATATTGCCCTTATAAGAACACCTTCAGGGTTTGCATTTGCTCCGGTTAAAAAAGGCGAAGTGGTCAATGCCGAGGAATTCATGCGCCTGAAACCTGAAGAAAAAGAAGCCATCGAAAAAGAGATCGGTGCACTCAAGGAATCCATGCAGATCATTATGATGCAGATTCCCAAATGGCAGCGTGAAACCCAGGAAAAACTCAAGGAGCTCAATCAACAGGTTGCGGCATTTGCCGTCAAACCTATTTTTTCCGAACAGAAAACAAAATATCAGGGTCACGAGGAAATAACGGCGTATCTCGATGCAGTAGAAAAGGACGTTGTCGAGAACTTCGACCAGTTCTTTGAAAAAGAACCTTCTTCACCGCAAATGCCTCCTGTACCCGGACAGGGCAAAAATAAAGGGAGCCGGCGCTTTAACCACTACCGGGTGAACGTCGTTATCGACAACAGCAAAACTGAAGGTGCTCCCGTTATTTACGAAGACAAGCCTTCTATCCAGAATCTTGTTGGAGACATAGAACATCTGGCCCAGATGGGCACCCTTCTCACCGATTTCACCCTGATCAAACCGGGAGCCCTGCACCGCGCTAACGGCGGTTATCTGATACTGGACGCAAGACGCCTGCTGCTTGAACCTCTGGCATACGAGGCTCTGAAAAAAGCGATCAGAACCCGGCAGATACGCATCGAGTCCCTTGCCCAGCTCTATGGCATGGCGAGTACCGTTTCGCTTGATCCGCAGCCGGTTCCACTGCAGACGAAAATTATTCTGCTTGGAGAACGAATGCTCTACTATCTTCTCAGCGCCCAGGATCCTGATTTTAACGAACTGTTCAAGGTTGCAGCCGATTTTGACGACGATATGGAGAGAAACCCGAACAGCCATCTCTCTTACGCCGAATTTATCAGCTCGATTGCCAACCGTGAAAAGCTGAAGCATCTCGACAAGTATGCCGTCGCCCGCATAATCGAATACGGTTCGAGACTTTCCGGAGATTCCGGTAAACTTTCCACGCACATCCAAAGTATCACCGACCTTGTCAATGAATCGGATTATTACGCGAATGAAAACAATCATCAGCTGATCGGTCGTGAAGACGTCCAGCAGGCAATCGATGCGAGAAGATACCGTGCAGGACGCATTCCGGGAAAAATGCAGGATGCGATCCTTGAAAACACAATCCTGATCGACACGGAATCGGAAAAAGTCGGCCAGATCAACGGCCTGTCGGTCTATATGCTCGGAAACCAGAGTTTTGGAAAACCGAGCCGTATAACAACCCGCATCAAAATGGGCAAAGGCGAAGTCATCGATATCGAACGGGAAGTTGAAATGGGCGGACCTATCCATTCGAAAGGAGTGATGATTCTTTCCGGTTTCCTTGGCGGCAGATTTGGCGGCAATCAACCTCTTTCCCTGTCGGCAACACTTGTGTTCGAGCAATCATACGGCGGCATCGATGGCGACAGTGCTTCGTCAGCAGAACTCTATGCCCTGCTTTCCGCTATTTCGGGCAAGCCGATCAGGCAGTGTTATGCTGTAACCGGTTCAGTGAACCAATATGGAGAGATACAGGCTATCGGAGGTGTTAATGAAAAAATCGAAGGGTTTTTCGATCTCTGCAACAAACGGGGTCTGACAGGAAAGCAAGGAGTATTGATCCCGGCTTCAAACACGAAAAACCTCATGCTCCGCGACGATGTGGTTGCAGCCGTCAAAGAGCGCAAGTTCTTTATTTATCCGGTATCACATATCGATGAAGGCATAGAAATACTTACCGGAGTACCGGCCGGGAACCTGCGAGAGGATGGCAGTTATCCGGAAGAGACGATCAACGGACTTGCAGTTCAACGGCTTGAATTCCTGGCTGAAAAACAGAAAAAGCAATCTGAAAGCACGAACAACAATAATCAGGAGGAGTCATGACCGGGAGTTCCAGAAGAATTGCCATTAAGAGAATTGCCGTGGCGATCGACTGCTCCCCCCACAGCAGGGCATCGCTTTTTGCAGCCGCGGAGATAGCCGGGATGCTGGAGGCTGAACTGCTCGGTTTTTTTGTTGAAGACATCAATCTCATCCGAACCGCCGAACTGCCGTTTTCACAGGAAATACATCTTCACACCGCACGCATCGAACCGCTTGACGCTCTGAAGCTGGAACGTCTGTTGAAACTCCAGGCAAAGGAAGCCCACGAGCTTTTGATACAAACCGCCAAGCGTTTCGGTATTCCCCACAGGTTCAGGACACTCCGCGGTCTTGTTCCGGCAGAAATCCTTTCGGCATCGCTTGAAACCGATCTTCTCGCCATGGGAAGGTCGGGCAAAACCCCGTTATGCGGAAGAAGCCTTGGTTCGACCGCCAGAAAAGCAATCAAGGAAGCAAAAACAAATATATTGCTGACCAGGTCGGGCTTTACACCGGACAGCCCTTTGCTCTTACTGTATGACGGCTCTACCGGAGCAAAACGGGCGCTTGAAACAGCTATCGGTCTTGCACGCAGGGCTTCCGTTGTTCATCTTTTTCTTATTGGAAACAGCGCCGGTAAACGCGCCTCACTAAGGGAGGAAGCTGAAACGATCATCGGCGGGAGAATCAGAAAAAAAGAGTTTCATATGATTCCCTGGACAGACAGCAAGATGCTTGCCCAGTGCATACATTTGACGGAACCCGGATTGCTTGTTCTCAGCGACAACACTGAAACCATAAGCCCCGAAACCGTCTACGGGCTGATCGATGCAACCGATTACCCTGTCCTGCTTGTCAGAGACTCCGGGTAAATCCTCTCAGGGAAGAACGGAAAGAAATCCGTCGAGAATAAACTGCACTGCCAACGCGGTCAGCAAGACACCTGCCGTCCTGCTTACAACATGCTGGCCGGTAACACCAAGAAGTTTCTGAACCTGAGCCGAAGCAAGGAACAAGAGCAGCGTGATTCCAAGCACTGCAATGAGGCCGGCAATAACAGCAACCTGAAGCAGCAGGTCCCCCCCGGTTTCAGCCGTGAGCAAAACCGCAGCTCCCATTGAAGCCGGACCGGCGATCAGTGGAGTAGCGAGAGGAAACACGGCAATGTCGGGCTTCTGGATAGCTTCGCTTGTTTCTTCACTGGTAGACCTCGAACTGCCGGCCTGCTGCCCGAATACCATCGTGATACCAAAAAGCAACAACAGTATACCTCCGGCGATGCGCATGGCCGGCAGAGATATACCGAGATATTCAAGCAGCCTGTTGCCGAACAAGGTAAAACCGAGAAGAATCATTCCGGCAATGAAGACCGCCCTGAAAGCAATTGAACGCCGCCGGGAAGAGGATATCCCGGGTGTAAGAGCCGGCAGAATTGCGGCAAGATCTACGGGTCCAATCGTTGCAAAAAAGGTTGCAAAGGCAACCGCCGCAGTTTTAAACATTGCCGGCAGTAGTTATCGCTGTTCAACGGTAGCGCCAGTGTCCACGAATCCATCTCCCTCTCGGTGTACGATGACCGGGAACCCAGTAAGCACCCTTTCGGGGAGAGCTCAACTTCTTCCAGCGACCAGGGATCCAGTCCCCGTGAGGGTTATAGTGACCGGGGACCCATACCATTCTGTGCCGTTGCGGCCCCACATATTTCCAGTGACCGCGGATCAAAATCCCCGTGGGAGTCCTGTAAGGCGCGACCCAGACAAAATCAGAACCCGGTCTCGCGGGACGATCGATCACACAAGAGTTAAGGGGGAATAATACAACCAGACTTGCCATACACAAGAGAACTCTCCACGATCTTCTCATGCCTGCCTCCGCATTTTAGGTTCATATCGTACAACAAGTATTCACTGGAGAAATTACGTAAAAAAAGCTATAACCTGAGCATTGCCATCAATATCGCCGCTGAAACCGCTGCATTTAAGGACTCGACACCTTGCTCAGCCTTTCCTCCCGGTATGGCGACATGGCGATCGGCCAGTTGCATTATTTCCCTGCCGATACCGTTAGCCTCGTTGCCTATGACAAGGACGATCTTTTCAGGCCAGGCTTGATAGGTGCGGAAATCATTTCCCTCCAGCGACGAACAGCAGATCGTATAATCCCTTTGCTGCATCTTTTCGAGCTCTGCATAAAGATTGTCGACGCCATAATGATGCACCCCGAAAACACTTCCTGCACTGGCACGAATAGCTTTCGGGTTGTATATATCCGCGGTGCCCGGCCCGCATATCAGAGCAGAAATCCCGAACCAGGCAGCTGTCCTCAGTATCGTTCCGACATTACCAGGATCCTGAACGTCGTCGAGCGCGATAACGAACGATCCGCCTTCTGCCGACAGGGCATCCCTCGTAATTTCAGGCTTCCTGAATACCCCCACCACCCCCTGAGCGGTGGAGGTTCCCGAAAGACGGCTGCTTTCATCCGGGCTTGTGATAAAAATCCTGTTCTTCACACACTCTGCCGGCTGAAGATGGGGCAGTTGTTCCGGCTCGACAAACAAGGCTGTAAGAGAATCCTCGTCCGGGATATGATGCAGCAGCTCCTTGACAGTGCGAAGCCCTTCAGCGAGAAAAAGACCTTCTCTGTCCCGGTATTTTTTCTGCTGCAGTTTTGCATAGCGTTTTATCAGGGCTTTGCCGGCATGCGGATAGGACCGGTCTGTCATTTCTTTTTGAGGGACTTTTTGAAATGATCGATAACATCTCTGGGGTTATGAGAAAATTCACCGGGGGGCGGAGCCATTCTTCCGCCAAGATCATCCAGATTGACATCGAGATAATAGGCTGGATTATCATCGCCTTTGCCTTTGGGTTGCCTGCCGTTCATAGTCTGCTCCATATAATCCTGCATTTCCCCGTGATCGAGATCCTGCCTCAGTCCGGCACCGCCGCCGGCTGCTTTTGCGAGAGCTTTTTTCACTGGACGAAGCAGCTTTTCCTTATCGACTCCCTCTAAACCGAGGGAATATTGGAGTCTCTTGTACGCAATGGCATCCATTGCATCTATTTTCTGAATCATCTGCTCGAAACCCCCGAATCCTTCGGCAAGGCTGCGAATTTTCG
>JANQFD010000035.1 GCA_028278005.1 Chlorobium sp.
CTCATCCTGCGGGAATTCTTCGACCGAGTGAGGCAGGTAGTCATAGGCAAAGCTCGACTTGCTGAAAAGAGCGGCTATTTTGGGAAGTATCTTTTTGAAATAAACAAGATAAAGCCTCTTCATCAGAGCATTTCTCGGGATCATCGGTTCAATGATCAGGGTGTGTCCTCCAGGTTTGAGAACCCTGTGAAACTCCTTCAGGCCCTGCAGAAGGTTCTCAAAGTTCCTGGCACCGAATCCTGCACTTACAATATCGAAGGACGAGCTTTCAAAAGAGAGCTTTTCCGCGTATCCGTCCTTGAAGGCAATTGAAGGATATTTTTTTCTGGCGATAGCGAGCATATTTTCCGAAAGGTCGATACCGGTAACCCTTGAACCGGAAATTCCTGACATTGCATGAGCAAGATCTCCGGTGCCGGTCGCCACGTCGAGGATATCCGGAGTGTGGTTGTTTTCGGTGAGCTTTTCCGCCTTTTTCGCGGCAAAGGACCGCCAGTAATTATCGATGCCGAGGCTCAGGAGATGGTTCAGGAAGTCGTAGGTAGGCGCAACCTCATCGAACATATGTTGTATCGATTCACGGGACTTCGATCTGAAAAGAGACTGGGCTGCTTCTTTGGCCGCTTTGACCGGCTCTTCAGCTTTTTTTGCCATAAACATCTTCAGGATTAAACATCAATGTATCACATATCTCCATGGAAAGATCATCCTTGACTTTCCGGTAAAAGCAGGAGTGATAACCGACATGGCACGCACCGCCTTTCTGCGAAACTTTCAGGAGCAGCGTATCGCCGTCGCAATCTATCAGTATCTCGTGGACATCCTGCATATTACCTGAAGATTCCCCCTTGAGCCACAGTTTTTGACGGCTGCGGCTCCAGTAGCACGCTTTCCTGTCCCGGAGAGTCATTTCAAGGCTTTCCCGGTTCATCCATGCCATCATCAGTACCTTGCCGGTTGCATTGTCCTGTACGATGGCCGGTACCAACCCGTTTCTATCAAACCTGACAGTGTCAATAAAGCTTTTCTGAAGATCGTTTTGTTCACTCATAGAGCATACAGGTTAATAACCTTGATCTGCTGTGCTTCACCTTGTCCCTGTATCCAGCGTAAACAACGGTAAAGTGACAGAAGGTATGTTTTTCTGACCTTAAAGATTCATAAAAATATGTAAAAACCAAGGCCGACAAGGAGAAAAATCAGGAAACTCTTAACTTCACCTTCACAATTACAAAGCTCGCATATTTTACTTATGCAAACCTTACAGAAGATACTGCCCAAGTATACCATTGTCCTTGGTATTGTTTTGCTCATAACTGTCGTATACCTCATCACAAGGGGAAATACCGTTGTCGTCGAACCCTTCAGGGTGAAGAAAATGGAGCTGGTGCAAGCTGTCTATGCAACCGGCTATGTTGACGCCGAGGCCAATGCCGATCTGCGCAGCGAGATATCCGGGACGGTCGGTTTTGTGGGTGCCGATGAAGGAGAATGGGTGGACAGGGACGCTACAATCATTCTGTTCGATGATCGCCAGCTTGAACTGGCGGTTTTCGAGGCAAGGGCGGCATATGCAGAACAGAAGGCCGAAGCGGATGATCTGAGGGTCAGGTTATCGAGAAGCCGCAATCTTTATAAGGCAGGTGCGCTCTCCGCACAGGAACTCGATGATGCTGAAACAGAGTACAGACAGTCGAAAGAAATGCTGCAGCAGCGGAAAGTACAACTGAAAAGTCGTCAGGACGATCTGAGGAAAAAGGCGGTTCGTGCTCCCATTGCAGGTGTCCTGACTCAGCAGGATGCAAAGGCCGGAGACTACGTTGTTGCCAATACGCTTGTTGCGAAGATTATCGATACGACCAGCTACATCATAAAAGTAGAGGTGGACGAGCTCGATGTTCCCCGTTTGACAAAAGATCAACCTGCCACGGTTGCGCTGGATGCTCTGCCCGAGAAGCGCTTTAAAGCAAAACTGTCCAGGGTGGTTCCCCAGACCGACCGGATTACCAAAACATCGAAGGTGTACCTCGAGCTTCTGGAGCCTGCCGGGAATATACAGGTGGGGATGACTGCCACGGCAAACATTGTCTATAATGTGCAGAAAGGTGCCCTGCTTGTTCCGAAACGTTCCGTTTTTGAGGAACTGCGGGAGGATTACGTATGGAAGATTGTAAAAGGGCATCTGAAAAAACAGAAGATAAAAAAAGGTTCGGAAGATATCAGCTACGTTGAGGTGCTCGATGGTATCCTGGAGGGAGACAGTATTGTGGCGAATCCCGAGGAGAAATTCAAAGAGGGCATGGAGGCGATCCTTTCAGAAAAAGCGTCGGATTGAGCGTTGCATAAAAAAGGGGGCGAGCAGTGTCATTGAGGAAAATTGCGGTTATCCTGGTTGCGCACGGAGAAGCTGAAACTGCCGGTTTTTTCGATAATTTCTCCATGACGCGTCATACCCTGGCCCACGCTTCCGAAGTTATGACGATCCCCGGGCCCCTTCAACTGTTTATATCCGTGGTGTCAGGTCTGAAAAACAGTATACGGTTCAGAAGAGCCGGCTATGTGTCACCGCAAAATGCACTAACCAGAAAACAAGCCGCGGCTGTTGCCCGACAGCTGATGCTGCACCCTGAAAAGGGAGATCTTGCCTTTGAGGTGTTTCCTGCTTTTTCCGCGACCCCGCCTTTTCTTGAAGCGGTTGCCGGCAGCACCCGTCACTATGACGCACACATCATGCTGTACATGGCACCGGTTGAAAACAGCCTGAATTGCGGTTCGATATGCAGTTATCTGAAAGAAAACCACAGCGCAGAGGCCCTTGCAACGACAAGAGTCGTAAGCCGCTTCTGGAGGGACAAGCGTTTAGTGGATGTGTGCCTCGATCATGTTTTTCGCCACGTCGGCCGAAACGTTGGCGGTGACACCCGGCGGTCGGCCCTTGTTCTGGCTTTTCACGGAACCCTCGTCGCCGATGCAGGAGGAACGCCCCCGTCATTCCATAACGGACTGGAAGAAACAATGGGTTTTGCCGGATCGTTGCGAAAGGCGTTCCTGAGCGACAGAAGAAATTTTTTCAGAGAAATCCATGTTTCATTTTTAAATCATGATGTCGGTGGCGAGTGGACAACTCCATCTCTGGAAGAGACCCTTGAAACACTGAAAAACAACAATACAAACCATGTTGCATTGTTTTCCGCAGGGTACTTTTCCGACGGTAATGAAACCATTCTGAAGATAAAGGAGGCTCTGGGGAAAAGCGGTATAGAGGATATTTCCCATATTCCCTGCCTCAACGATTCGGACGCCTTTATCGGATACCTTGCCGACCGGATTGTTGCAGCAGTGAAACAAATGACAGGTGTGCATTATTATTCAGGCTGATAAAGCTCTCCCAACCAAAAACTGCCAAGAAAAAGGAGGCCCCCATGCAGGATAAGAATGATGACCGAGTTGTCTTCACGTTTGATTCAATAGTTGTACCCGGAGGCAATCCGGAAGTGCTTGCGGTCAACCTTGCGCGTCAGTTTTATCAGCAAATGAGAAAGCAGGATTTCGACCAGAAACAGGTTCTGCGTGTTGCCACCGAGCTTGTCAGCTGCCTGACGGCAAGCCTCGAGGAGTACAGGAAAAAAATAATGCGATAACGCGCTCAACCTGCCCTGAACAATGCATCGAGAGGAGGACAACAGGGGGGAGAGCAGTGGGCAGTCTTCAGTTGGCAGTCGGCAGTTTGCAAGGGAAATGAGTGAGTTCTCCTGAATATGGTTGACGACGCCAACCTTTTTGCCTTTTGTCCTTTTTCTTTTGACTTTGACAGTTGTTGCATGCACAATCTTCTTCTGCTTGTTGTCTGTTTCCTCGCCGGGGTATTGCTGAAAGGTTCCGGAAAACTGCCGCAGGCCACCCCATCGGTGCTCAACGGTTTTATCATTCATGTTTCCCTTCCGGCGATTACACTGCTGTATATTCACGACCTCACTTTTTCGGCCGATGTGTTGTATATGGCGGCCATGCCCTGGCTGCATTTCGG
>JANQFD010000063.1 GCA_028278005.1 Chlorobium sp.
AATTTTGAACCAAAAACAGCGTGTCAACGACATGGCGCCCGGCGATGTCAAAAAAAGGATAGTCAATCACCCTTTCGGCAAAACGTATGCTGGCCGGAAAACTCCTCGGTACAGACCCGTCACGTCCGATTCTGAATTCGACGCCCTTCATTTCACAACGCTTCTGGATATAGGGAAGATCGAAGCTGAATATATTATGGCCTTCAATGACATCAGGATCCTTCAACTGGATGATCTTGACAAGTTCTTCGAGAAGTTCGGTTTCAGTTTGATCTTTACTGTGAATGACCTGTTCCCAGCCTCTGTTATCATGAAGAGAGACGATGATAATCGGGTCGGCACCGATCACAACTTTTCTTTTTGTATTCTTTTCGGGCCGGTACAAGGTTTCAATATCCAATTGCATTCGGTATAAGTCCTCGAACAGCATCCCTTTGAAGAGCGTCTTGCCTGTCTGAAGGAGGTACTGGGTAACGGAATCTCCCCTGCTGTATGTAAGGTTTGGCGATGATGTGCCCTCGGAGGCTTCATCTGATGAACGCCTGGATTTCGAATCGATATAATCAAGAGCATTTCTGAAATTGTGATGACTTTTGAAAATGGCGAGATAGCGGTAATAATTATCGCCGGCCAGTTTTGTCAGCCAGAATTTTTCGTTGTAAGATGGCTGGAATCCTTCCAGAAGGATCTCGTCCGAAAGAAAGAAAAATGGGAAAAATTGCTCGTCACGGTGCTGAACACCGCTTGCATTTCTTGAATAGATGCGAACCTTGGCATCTGAAAGCTGATGGACCCCGACTATTCGTTCTTCAGGATCTTTCCCGAAAAGCAGCGTGTTTGTCGCATCCGTTATATGCTGAAAATCAGTCATTGTCTGAAGGGACAGGTTTTATAAGCGTTTGCATCGTGTTTCACGTGAAACATCGTCTGTTTTATCTTCCCAGTTTTATCATGAGAACGGATATATCCGCAGGTGTGACGCCAAGAATCCGTGATGCCTGCCCAACGGTGGCAGGTTTATGCGTTTTCAGCTTTTCCCTGCCTTCATGAGATATCCCTTTTATTGCATCATAGTTGAAAGATGCGGGAATTCTGTGAGATTCCAGCCTGGTGATCTTTTCAGCCATAAGGCGCTCCCTTTTTATATACCCTTCATATTTGACGTCAATTTCAACCTGCTCCAATACGTTCGGATCACGAGTTACGGAAAGGATTGCCTCAGCGGCATCAGGGCTGGCGGCAAGGATTGTCTGCAGTGTTATGCCCGGCCGTTTCAGGAGGTTTTTTACTGTTGTGCTGCCGGTGACGGATTTGCCTGAAGAGTCTGGAAGCATAGCTGCAATGTAACGGGCCTCGATCCTCAGTGCGGTCGAAATTTTTTTTACCTGGGCGATGTCGGACATTTTCTTGCCAAGAGCGGTCCATGAGTCATTCTCGACAAGTCCGCATGAATGTCCGAAGGGCATAAGTCTTATGTCGGCATTGTCCTGACGGAGTATGATCCTGTGCTCGGCAGCGGATGTGAACATGCGGTAAGGCTCCTTTGTCTCTTTTGTGATGAGATCGTCGATAAGAACACCGATGTATGCTTCTGATCGTTTTAGAATGAGCGGTTCACGTTTTCTGATTTGCAATGCAGCATTAATGCCTGCAATAATGCCCTGGGCGGCAGCTTCTTCATATCCGGATGTTCCGTTGATCTGCCCTGCAAAATAGAGATTCGAAAGGAGTTTGGTTTCAAGAGTCGGGTGAAGCTGGTACGGGTAAAAATAATCATATTCAATTGCGTAACCGGGCCGCATCATAACCACATTGGCAAGTCCGGGTATTGATCGAAGACCTTCACGCTGTATATCTTCCGGAAGGGATGTCGAAAAACCGTTGACATACATTTCATTGGTGTCGAATCCTTCCGGCTCAAGAAAGATGTGGTGGCTGTTCTTATCGGTAAAACGGTGTATTTTATCTTCGATTGACGGGCAGTAGCGCGGGCCGATACCTTGCACCTTTCCGGAAAAAAGGGGAGAGCGGTTAAAGCCCCGTCTGAGGATGTCATGGGTTTGTTCGGTTGTTGCAGTCAGGTAGCAGTCTATTTGTTTCCTGTCGGGAAGACCCTGCGTCGAGAAGGAAAAAGGCGCCGGGACGGGATCTCCGGGCTGAACAGTGACGCGGGAATAATCGACGCTTCTTCGGTCTATTCTTGGCGGGGTTCCTGTTTTAAGCCGCCCGGATTTAAAGCCGATAGAGCAAAGGTTCGCGGTCAGGTGCGATACCGGCGGTTCGGCGGTGGTCCTGCCGCCCGGATAATGATCCATGCCGATATGGATGAGCCCGTTGAGAAACGTGCCGCATGCGAGTATGACCGTTTTCGACTCTATACGGCGCCCGGAACTGACCATTATTCCCCTGCACCGTCCTGTATCTGAAATGATTCCCGTGGCGGTATCCTGCAGCATATCAATCAGGCGTTCGCGCTCGAGCACTTTACGCATGTAGAGTGAATAATGTGTCCGGCCTGCCTGTGCCCTGGGAGAATGCATGGCGGGGCCTTTGCTTCGGTTGAGCATTCTGAACTGAACTCCGGTTGCATCGATAGCTTTTGCCATTTCTCCTCCAAGGGCATCGATCTCCCTTGTTATCTGCCCTTTTGCGACGCCGCCGATAGCAGGATTACAGGACATCCTGGCTATTGCTGAAAAGTCTGAGGTGACAAGCAGGCATTTCATTCCCATTCTGGCAGCGGCAAGGGCCGCCTCACAGCCTGCATGGCCGGCACCGGCTATGATGACGTCATACATGATATTCAAAACTATGTTTCACGTGAAAAGAATTTTGGCGGCGTTTCGGCTGTAACTTATTATTGTAAAGTGTTTTGTGGGGCTTATCGGACTGGTTTCGCACGTTTGCATGACAGAAATGTAGAACGGTATAACGGGTTCTCAACTGACCGGGTGATTATCCGGCATCTGGGCGTTACTGCCCGCTGCAAGTGAAAACGGGACAGGCATAAAATATAAGAAGTATTCTTCCTTTTTGGCGAAAAGGCCGACTGTTATCGACGCGTTTTACTGAAAAAAGAGGGTAAAAAAATATTTCCCGTTTGTGAAGCGTAAAAAAAATGTTATATAAATATATAGTTATATAATGCTGTCTTTCGCAGAGTAACAGGGTCTCTTGTTGCTCTTGGAACATGGCAAGCGTAACGAAGCATCGCCTGGTTGAGGAGCTTTTTTGCAGTTTCAAGCCACGGGGGGTAAGGTTTCCCTCGCTCATTGCCCGGCTGCCTGATAATAAGTGGTGGACATTGCCGGTTGAAGGTTCTGGTGATTGCCGTTCTTGTGCGGTCGCCGGACAACAATGAAAATGCGTTTGCTTCTTTCATTTTGCTCAATTCATCATTAACAAAAGGAGATGAGAACTATGGTTAAAACAATTACCTCGTGGCTGTCTGTCGGTCTTCTGTCGGCGGCAGTACTCACCGGATGCACTACAGAGAAACCGGAGCCTCAAGCTGCAGCTGAGCCTGTTCAGGAAGAGGTCGATCCCCGTGGTGAGATCCTTGCACTTTCCTGCGCGTCCTGCCATGGAACCGACGGCAAAAGCACTGGTATTCTGCCCGGATTTTACGGTAAATCAGCATCGTATCTGAAAACAGTTCTCATGGAGTACAAGAATGACGAGCGTTATTCGACAGTCATGGGCCGGCACGCCAAAGGGTATACTGATGAGGAGATCGATCTCATTGCTGAATACTTTGGTAGTCTCAGTAAGAACAATTCTAAATAAGCGGGGGAACAAACATGAGCC
>JANQFD010000068.1 GCA_028278005.1 Chlorobium sp.
GGTCGAATAGTTCTCCCAATCCACCACCTCGAACCGAGCGTTCCAGATGTGAGCTATGTTGCGGTTATAGTTATCGAAAAAAGTCCGAACGGCTTGCCGCTCCACTGAAACATCGCCAGGAGAAGCAAGAAAAACGTGGTAGGTATGCGTTATGCGAGGAGAGAGCGCCATTGTGTAAATTCTTTTTAAAGTATATGACAGTATAATATACGGCTAAATTACTACTTCTTGCTGTTTTGGCTCGTAGCGGTATTCTGTCGTAGGTTAAATATGGAATTGCTTTTAGAGTCTCTCTTCCGCCTTTTTATGAATCTGTAAGAGACCTTATTCTTGAAAGTATAAAAAACCATGTGCGTACCTTGAGAGGCTGGGTCTTGGGGTCGTTTCAACGACTCAACACATCAGCTTTCCTATTTTCTCACTGCTCACTGATGACTTGCCAACTGATTTTGTTCGGAACAAACGGGGGTTCTAATCCGTTATAGATACTTACCCCCTGTTGATTATTATCGTCCGAGAAGCTATTCAAAGGAGGTTGCATGAGCACGCGAGTTTCCGATTATCCTGCAGTAGCTTTTGCCTTGCAGGAACCCCCATGCCTCTCACTCTACCAGAAAACTCATCGTCAGCACCCCGAAAATCAGCAAGATCCTATACGGTACCGCAACCTTGTAAAGAAACTGGAGGAGTCGCTTGCAAAAAAATACCCCAAGCGTGAAGTCGAGCCGCTCATGAAACCATTTTACGACCTTGCCGAGAATCATCGTTTCTGGAACCACACGCTTGAAGGGCTTGCTGTGCTTGGGGCTCCGGGAATGTTCAGAATTTACAGGCTCCAGGAGGATGTGAAAGACTTCGCCATCGTATCGGACAGTTTTTATACCAAGCCCCTGGTCAGGGTCTTTCAGGCGTATGAGCGTTATCAGGTGCTCTGCCTGACGCGAAGCAGGATCAGGCTGTATGAAGGCACAAAGGACTCATTTGACGAGCTTCCTCTTGCCGAAGCTGTTCCGCAAACCATGATCGACGCTCTGGGTGATCAGATTTCATCTCCGCATCAGACCGTGGCATCGTATGGTAAGGGGGCAAAGGGGCCTGCCATGCACCATGGTCACGGAGCCAGAAAAGATGAGTCCGAAATTGATGCTGAACGATTTTTCCGTATTGTCGATAAAGGAGTGTATGAGTATCATTCCCTGCCTTCGGGTCTTCCGCTTCTGCTTGCTGCATTACCTGAAAACCAGGGGCTGTTCCGTCAAATCAGCCGGAATACATACCTGATGGAAAAAGGAATCGATGCAAATCCGGATGCCCTGGAAAACGGCAGAATGCATACAAAAGCGTGGGAGGTCTTTGAACCACAGGGTAGCGCACGCTTACAGGTTTTAGTCGAGGAATACGGTGATGCACTGGCAAAAGGGATGGCCTCGGGAGATCTTGATATAATTGCCAGGAGTGCGGTTTCGGGTAAAGTGTCCACCTTGTTTATCGACAACGATTTTCAGTACCCGGGACGCCTTGACAGACTGACCGGTGATAGTATTCCAGGTGATCCTGATAATCCTGAAACCGGTGACCTGCTGGATGACATCGGGGAAATTGTTATGCAGAAAGGAGGGGATGTTCATGTCGTGCAATCCGACCGAATGCCTTCAAGGACGGGCATTGCAGCGGTATTCAGGTTCTGAAGTTGTTACAACACCGGCCCCGGAGTGTTTTGTGCAAGCATATTGAAATTAACGTGTCGTTCTCATGCATGAACTTCTAAGTCATACATTGGTCATGGTCGGTGGTTATTTTGCCATCATGAATCCATTGGCCAATACGGCTATTTTTACTGCCGTTACAGCAGGGATGGATAATCACAGGATCAAAAAGACGGCGCTGAGCGCAGTTGTCACGGCTTTGTGCATTGTCCTCTGCTTTATTCTTCTTGGGCGGATCATTTTTGACTTTTTCGGTATAACCCTTCCTGCTTTGCGTGTTGCGGGCGGAATCATGGTTTTTTTTATCGGATTCGATATGATGCACGGAAGAACGTCGGCTGCTCATGCACCTGCGGGCGTGGGCGCTTCGGGTGTGACAGGTCAGAATCTCGGTATCAGCCCTTTGGGTATTCCGATTCTTGCCGGTCCGGGGACGATCGCGGTTTCCATGAGTTATTCCGCGACAGGCAATGTGCTCGAGATTGCGGTCAACGCGCTTGTTTTTTCCGTTATGTGTCTGATTACGTATGTTTTTTTTCTGCTCGGTGAGAAGGTTGAAAAGAAGCTCGGCCAGGAAGGGCTAAAGGTCATTACCCAGATCATGGGACTCATCCTTTCTGTTATCGGGGTTCAGATTGGCCTCGAGGGAATATTCGGTGCATTATCTATGTTTGAACAGCACCCTCAGGTATAATTAAAATTGTAACCATTGAATACACTGCCAATGATACACCCGCTCTTCCCGCGCCTTCTTGTGTTTGTTTTCCTCGTACTCCTGAGCTGTGGAGACAGTCCGCAGTCGGTCGCGAAAAATTTTACGGAGAACCTGGCTAAAGGCAGGATTTCCGAAGCAAAGAAATATGCGACCGAACCGACAGGTGAAATGCTCGAGTTTGCGAGCAAAATTGGCGCGATGCCGGTTGATCCCGATTTCACGTTTGTTTTTGTAGAAAAAAACGTTGAAGGTGACAAGGCCACGGTTGTGTACAGGGAGTCGGTTGATGGACCTGATGAACGCATTAATCTGGTGAGGATCGATGGGAAATGGAAAGTACACATGCAGCCGACGAAGTAGCGTTTCTTTGCTGCTGTTGTTCGTACTGCTTTTTCTGCCCTCGCTTACAGTGTCCGATAATAAACAGGGCGGCACCAGGGAGACAGGATCAGGCGTAACCGTTGATGCATTGGCAGGCATTCTCGATGAAGGTGACATCATCCTTCGTTATGGTAACGGCTTCTGGTCCCCCTTTTTTCGGAATGTTTCCCGGCATGAGAAAAGGTTTTCGCATGCCGGAGTGGTTGTTATGGAAAAAGGGGCGTTCACTGTTGTCCATGCGTCGGCTCATGAAATGAACGGTGAGGGGAGCGTGTCTCGTGTGTCGCTCGAACAGTTTCTTTCTGTATCGTCGGATTATGCTGTGTACCGCTTTGAAACGGGAAAAAATGTCCGATTGCGCATAGCAGAAAACGCCAAAAGCTATGTCGGGCGTCCGTTTGATTCCTCGTTCAATCTCGCAGACAGCAAAAGATTGTATTGTACCGAACTGGTAATGCATGCGGTTAACGACGCTGTCGGCTATAAAGCTATTTCCCCGACAGTGACCAACGGTGTGTCACTTGTCGCTCCGGATGATTGCTATGAAGGTCGGGGTTTTTTTGCCGTAGCTGACAAGCGATTGCCAGGGAAACTCTGAGAGAAAGGCGGTATGGTTGAATATTCTTTTCAGGATTATTTTTTCAGTGCGGCTTTTATGCTGAGGCCGATTTTCTGTGCTGAAGCGACAGCTTCCGGTTGCTCTTCAAAAGCCCTCAGGCCGACCGAGGCAGTTGTTGCCCCTGATCCGTAGAGCATGGTGATGCCCGTCATGCTGCAGCTGTCCCCGTTTCCGCAGGTCAGGCAAGGTACATTACCCTTTAGACTGACGTTGCCCAGATAGTTCATGCCC
>JANQFD010000094.1 GCA_028278005.1 Chlorobium sp.
AATATTGGAGTCTCTTGTACGCAATGGCATCCATTGCATCTATTTTCTGAATCATCTGCTCGAAACCCCCGAATCCTTCGGCAAGGCTGCGAATTTTCGGGTCAATTCCCTCGAAAGGATTCCTGTATGGCTCCTGTGCAACAGGCCGGGCTATTGATTCCCGGGTTTCAGGCGCAACAGGTTGTTTTTTGTGCCCCGGCTGTTTGTTTTTTTTCCGGCCGCCCGGCAGGAACTCCTCATCGACTTCGTAACCTTCGAGCAACCTGCGAACTTTTTCGTCTTTTTTCGCACGCGCCCGCCGTGTAGAGACAGATTCGATCTCTACACGGGTTCCTTTCAGAAACACAAGACCTGCCAGAACACCCAGTGCCCCGAGAAAAGCAACCAAAGGCAGAATGATCAGTTCAATACGAACACCGTACAGCACTATCAACGCAATTTCGGCCACAATCAGCAGAACCGAGAGCCCAATTACAATCCTTGCGAACAAACGCTCACTCATAGTATATCTATCTTTATCTCAATAATGAATGCAGTTGAACGTGCAGCACCTGCTGACACCGTGCATCCGCTTCGGTAAAACGCCACCAGCGTTAATGCCACTACAGTCTACATAATTCCTGGTGAAATTTGAAACGCCGGGAGCAACCCATGAGAAAGAAACGATTCACAAACGAGCCGATCATCGCCGTTCTGAAAGAAGCTCGAAGACGAGAACTGCCGCTTGAAAAAGCCTGACATAGAGTTTTATGTATGCCAAGCCTTGTATGATTATGAAATGTTATTGTGCTGTAATACTCCTTACCAATGCCATAGACTTATCCCGGGGTGCTGTATCGCTAGCTTTCGCTGAGGTAGGTTTTTTTTGTTAGTGTGTTGGCATAGGAGGTGTATTTTTTTAAAAGATTTTAGTTAATGGTGTTTTTTTGAGTATTACTATGTCCAATTTTTATTGCGCTTGAGTACATCCAACTGATAAAATTGCATCACTACCTTCGATTAGCGAAGAATAATTGCAAACTGCAAGCTAAGAGTTAAGGCACTGAAAAGGTTGTTGTCACCTCGTTGCTTATATTCCCCTGACTATCCCTAAGCGCTAATCTCATGGTATGTAAACCGGATAGGGGAGGCAGACCGAATTCATCCAATTGCACACCAACTATTCTTGAAAATGAGACTTTTCCAGATGTAGTTCCAGGATCTGGAACAATATCAGCTGAACCGGAAATATCCTGTGTAACAGCACCCCATGGTCCTTCTATTCTTATTATCGCACCTGTAATATCACCTTCTGCATCAGTAAAATCATATGTACCGCTGTACTCTAACACACTTTCCGAAAACGGAGGTAAAGCAATATCAGGTGAAGAAACATTATTAATCACCAAATTAGTGATGGTCGGAGTTGATGATAGCGTGCTGGCTGGCTGATCATTTGTGCTATTGGATGATACTGGATTGTTATCTCCTCCATTTCCATTACACCCAATCAACGAAAAAGTGGAAATACATAAAAGAACGGCCGATACGGTAGACAGTGATTTGAATTTCATAAGAGTCTCCTTTTAATTTGTTTAAAAATATGCATTCATAACGTAATTAACCAGTAATATCCTGGCAATTGTTCATACTCTACCTTTTTAGAATGCAATCTCCTCTTGGATTCCGGAGACAAATCACCAGGAAACAATGACTGCGCAAAAAAAACGAACTGATTTCCCCTGCTGGAGACCGCACATCGCTTCTGGCCACACTTCAGGCAGGTGCAGACGCAGCCTGATTCGGGCGCGGCAATGCAAATGGAGTTCAAGCTGCGGGACCGGGAGGGCGAACTGCGTGTGAAGAGCTCGACGTATTACCAGGAACTGGGCAAGATGGTAATGAACATCACGCTGGAAGATGATACAAACATCAAGAGCATTCACAGGGAGATCGAGAACACGGAGTATGAGGTGGAGGATGACGGGGATGAGAGCGCTGAGGGTGGCGAAGCCGCATAACTGAAAGCTCTTGTTTTTTTCAGCTGTGGCGGCGAAATTGTGAAGAAAATATCATTAATGTTGCCCCCACTTTATCTATATGGAAGTTCTCATCACATTCATCACTCTTCTTGCTGCATTTTATGGTATTTTAACATATTGGCATAAATATGTTCGTGAGCCGGAGGACACGAAGCTGTACACGGTCCAACTTTTCGAATCTGCTAGAGAACGAAATAAGCAACTGCTTGGCGAACTTAATAAGTATGCTTCCGCCAACAATGCTTACAATGATCACTTTATGCAAAGGTTCACGTTTAATGACACAATTCAACTTATCGAACGTTGTGAACGCGAGTTATTCACTGAAGAAAATCTACAGGCTATACGAAAGTCAAGCTGTACAGGTCGCAATATAGAGTCGCTAATAGATCATCTCAAAACACACGATAAACACGTCTCTGAATGTCTGACTCACTTCCGCTATTCTTATTTAAAAACATAACGTTAGCAATAACGGCCGACAGGTCTGTTTCCAACTCCCCTGACAACATCAACCCGCTTTAAGAATAGATTATTCGCGCCGGGAGCGGCCCGCAAGCGGGCAAGCCGGGCGCATTGACTTCGTGACGATTTTCGCTTACCTTTGAGGGCCAAAGGTCGCGCTTGCGCACGATCTTTGGCCCGTTCCCTCGAAGCCAAGGTAAACAAACAGGAAAGCACTGAGCGGAAGCGGAAGCCACGCCCTGCCCCAGAGCAACTATGAGTGAACGTTTTATGTTAGGAATCGGTGCTGAGGACGTGGTTGCGGGCGGAACCGATTATTTGCATGTTTTGTAGCGCACCATCTCCTGGATTCCAGAGACAAATCGCTTAACTAACAATGACTGCGCAAAAAAAAACCGAACTGATTTCCCCTGCCGGAGATCGCACGTCGCTTCTCGGCGCACTTCAGGCAGGTGCAGACGCAGTCTATTTCGGCGCGGAAGGCTACAACATGCGTGCCGCCAGCAGCAACTTCAGGAATGAAGATTTTCCCGATATAGCCGAACTGTGCAGAGAGCATGATGCAAAAGCCTATCTGGCGCTGAATACCGTGACATACGATAATGAAGCCGAAAGCATTCTGGAAACGGTACAGGCGGCAAAAGCTGCCGGTCTGGATGCAGTTATCTGCTGGGACATGTCCGTAATAGAAACCTGCAGGGAAATCGGTATTCCGATTCATATTTCAACCCAGGCTTCGGTCAGCAATTACCGGTCGCTGCGGTTTTATGCTTCCCTCGGCGCACGAATGATCGTACCGGCACGCGAACTGTCCCTCGAGCAGATCAGCGGCATGGCACGCAGTATCCGAAGTGACCAGCTCGATGTCGCCATCGAGTGCTTCGCACATGGGGCCATGTGTATGGCCGTGTCGGGGAGATGCTTTCTTTCGCAGGACATTTTCGGGCGTTCGGCCAACCGCGGCGAATGTATACAGCCCTGCAGACGCAGGTATCGAATCATCGATACTGAAGAAGGCAATGAACTGGAACTCGGAACCGATACGGTAATGAGCCCCATGGACCTCTGCACCATCGGCTTCATCGACAAGCTGATCGAGGCAGGCATTACCGGATTTAAAATCGAAGGCAGGAACAGAAGTCCGGAGTATGTCCGCACTACCACAGCCTGCTACCGGAAGGCCATCGACTACTGTGTCGAGCATGGTGATGATGCCGATTTCAGAAGAACTTTCGATGCACTGACATCAGATCTGAAAATGGAACTGGAAAAGGTCTATAACCGCGGCTTTTCCAGCGGATTCTATTTCGGAAGACCTCTCGATGCCTGGACCGATACATATGGATCGCTTGCAACCGAAAAAAAGGTTTATGCCGGAACTGTCCTGAAATATTACCCCAGGGCGGGCGTTGCCGAAATTCTGGTTCATACCCGTGGATTTGGCCGGGGAGAAAAGTTGTCCATTCAGGGGTCGACCACAGGGCTTGTCATCCTTTCGGCAGAATCGATACGGTTAGACGATGAACCCGTGGATTCAGCCCGGAAAGGCGATCTCGTAACCATAACCTGCAGAGATAAAGTCCGCAAGAACGACAAGGTTTACGTTCTCGAACCCGCCCGGTAAAAAAAAACTTCACGGTTTCGGGAAACGCTCTTTGTCAAAATTCTGTTACGGTGCATAACAAACTTTTGAAGTGAACTTTTTTCAGTTACATTGCTCGCAGCAGACAACACCTTTGAACCGGAGTCTTAGCGATGATCTACAAAGTTATAGCCAAACCGGAGTTCGAGAAATTCATCGACTCCCTCGTCAAGGAAAATTTATCTTACGGGCCAAGACAAGTCGATACCGATAAAAACGGAGAGCCGATCTATCAGTTCAAGGAGGTCAGTTCCGTTAGTGACATCGCGTTTGATTATACCGCCACACACTCTTCGGCAAAACACTTGCTGATGCCCTTCAGAGAAAATCTTTCGCATTTCACTTACACCGACGGCGACTGGGAACAGGAGATCAACTATGAGGTCAAACCTCTTATTCTGATAGGCCTCAGGCCCTGCGACATAAGCGCAGTAAATATTCTGGACAGCGTCATGCTGAACGGCCATTTCCCCTCACCGTACTACCTTGCAAGACGCAAAAACACTTTTATCATCGGCATGGACCATCTGCCTCTTCCCGATTGTTTTTGCAAATCCCTGAACCACCACACGGTGTCGAGCGGCTTCAACCTTTTCTGCTCGGACATAGGAGACAAATATTATCTCTCGATCAACTCATCGAAAGCATATAACTACCTCAAGGAGTTTGAGATTCAGGATCCGACGGATGAGGACGACTGCAAGCTTATCGATCGGCGAAAACTTATCAAGCAAAGCTTCAAAACCGATGTCGAGGTAACGGGGCTGCCGAGCTTTCTCGATATCGAATTCGACTCTCCGATCTGGACCAAGTGGGGCGACAAATGCCTTAACTGCGGCACCTGCGCCATGGTATGCCCTACCTGCTACTGCTATAACATGGAAGATCGACCCGATATCGACCTGCAGGGATCGTCCCGCCAGAAACAGTTGTACTCCTGCAATCTTGTTGATTTCGCGGAAGTTGCGGGAGGACACAATTTCAGGCCGAAAAACGGCGACAGGTTGAAATACCGTTACTATCACCACTATCTCGGCTTTGCTGAAAATGCCAATCAGCAGATCTGCGTAGGCTGCAACCGATGCGGACGCGCCTGCCTTGCCGATATTAATCCCAAAGATGTCATCAATGACCTCAGAATGGAGAAAGAATCATGCATGATATGCGTTTCACCGTCCCCGGACAAGACGTAAACCGTGAACCTTTTGCCCATAATACGCCGGATTTCCACTTCAGGTCCTCACTGATGCAGACCGACAGGGGATATAAATGCCGCATAACAAACATCGTCCCCCTGACCGAGCAGGAAAAACTTTTTCAGCTCAGAATCCTCGATCCGGATGAAAGGAATCTTTTCAGATTTCGCCCCGGACAGTTTCTCATGTTGCAGGTGCCTGGTTATGGAGAGGTACCTATCTCGATTTCGAGCTCGACAAGTAACAACGAACAGGTCGAGTTGTGCATCAGAAAAGCCGGCCATGTAACCGGCGCTCTGTTCGACGCACGGGAAGGCGCTCATGTCGCCATACGCGGACCTTTCGGTTCTTCATTCCCCATGGAGGAAATGATGGACCGCAACGTGATTCTCGTCGCCGGCGGCCTTGGCATCGCGCCTCTCCGGGCTCCGCTTTTCTGGATCAACGATCACAGAGACCGGTACCGTGAAGTGCACATGCTCTACGGCACCAAAGAGCCTTCCCAGATGCTTTTCACCTACCAGTTCGAGGAATGGAAAAAAATCAACCATATCGATCTGCATACCATTGTTGAACACGGTTCACCGGAGTGGGATGGAAAAACAGGTATGATCACGGAGCTCTTCAGTGAAATCGATATCGACCCTGAAAATACCTACGCCATTGTCTGCGGGCCGCCTGTTATGTTCAAGTTCGTCTGTAACTACCTTGACAAAAAGGGCATACCGATGAACCGTATGTTTGTTTCACTTGAACGGCGCATGCATTGCGGAATGGGCAAATGCTGCCGCTGTATGGTTGGTTCGACATTTACCTGTGTAGACGGACCGGTATTCGATTACTGGTCGGTCATGAATCTTAAAGAAGCGATTTAAGGAGTATGCCGTGCAACATCTCGGGTCCTCTCATAAAAAAATAAAAATCGGCTCATTTGATTTCACCTGTTGTGAGGGCTGCCAGTTACAGCTCGCCAACCGTGAATCAACCCTCCCGGCCTTTCTTGAACTGCTTGACATTCGCAATTTCCGCGAGATATCTTCGGAAAGAAACGATGATTACGACATTGCTCTTGTTGAAGGAAGCATCACGAGAGAGGATGAGGTTGAGCGAGTCAAAGCCATTCGGCAAAACGCCAAAGTGTTGATCGCTTACGGCAGTTGCGCCTGTTTCGGCGGGGTCAACAGCCTTAAAAACAGGTTTCCGATTGAAGAAACCGTTCGCGAGGTCTATGGTGATCAGGATATCGACACCATGCCGGTACGCAGGATCAGCGATGTTGTAAAGGTCGATTTTTCGATCCCCGGCTGTCCGGTATCGAAAGAAGAAGTTGAACGGATCATCGTCAGCGTCGCTACCGGTTCCCTGATCAATCTGCCGAAGTATCCCGTATGCGTCGAGTGCAAGCAGCGGCTTAACACCTGCCTGTTCGATCTGGGGGAAATCTGCCTGGGCCCTATAACAAGAGCGGGCTGTGATGCTGTCTGCACCTCAGGAAAAACCGCCTGTCTCGGATGCCGCGGACCTGCCGACGACATTAATTTCGAGTCGTTCATGCAACTGGTCGCAGATCAGAAACTGAGTCTTGAAGACCTTGATGAAAAGCTTGGATTTTATAACTGTTTCGAGGAATTCCGTCATGACAAAAGTTGATTGCAACATCGATGTTCACCACATTACGAGGGTTGAAGGCCACGGTAATATTCATATCAGGATAAAGGAAGGACAGCTGGTCGAGGCAACATGGGCAGTTGTCGAAACGCCAAGATTCTTCGAAATGATGGTCAGGGAAATGAGTGCCGAAAGAGTTCCTTTTCTGACCTCGAGGATCTGCGGCATCTGCTCGATAAGCCATTCGCTGGCAAGCATCCGCTCACTTGAACGCGCAATGGAAATCCCTGTTCCGCGTTCCGCTGAAAAACTTCGCCTGCTTGCCATGCACGGCGAAACCCTCCAAAGCCACGCTTTGCACATTTTCTTTCTTGCCGTACCGGATTTTGTCAATACACCCAGCGTACTGCCGCTTATCGAATCACATCCCGAGATCGTCCAGTCGGGATTACGGCTGAAAGAAGCGGGGAACGCCATCAGCGCACTCGTAACCGGCAGATTCACCCACCCGGTAAGCCTTGTTCTCGGAGGAGTCAGCAAAGCTCCCGAGAAAAAAGAGCTTGCCGCACTTAAAAAACAGCTTGAAAACGTGTTAACGGATCTCGACGCCACAAGCGACTTCTGCTCAACACTTGCCATTCCTGATTTTGTAAGGGAAACCGAATTCGTCTCCCTTTACAACGGCAGCACCTATCCATTTATCGGCGGAGACCTGCTCTCGACAGACGGGGTAAGAAAAGACGAAAACGATTATCTCGCTATGACCAACGAGTTTCAGGAAACGTTCACAACGACCAAATTCACCAGACTGAGCAGAGAGTCTTTTGCCGCTGGAGCGCTGGCCCGTTTCAACAACAACCGTGATTTTCTCCATCCCGAAGCCAAAAAGGCCGCAGTTGCTTTCAACCTGGAGCCGGTAAACCATAATCCTTTTATGAACAACATTGCTCAACTGGTGGAGTGCTACCATATCGTGCATGACGCCATTGCAATGATCGACGAACTGCTCGATGATCCCCTCCAGGAACTGAAGTCATCCTGGAAACCGAAAGCCGGCAAAGCCACAGGAGCGGTCGAAGCCCCGCGCGGTATTCTGTATCATCACATGGAGACAGATGAAAAAGGAAAAGTGGTCAAGGGCGACTGCATCATACCGACAACCCAGAACAACCTGAATATTCACATGGACCTGAAAGCTCTAGCGAAGCAGGCCCTGGAGCAGAAAAAAACTGACGACGAGATCAGGCAGCTTTGCGAAATGGTGGTCAGGAGTTATGATCCGTGTATCTCATGCTCGGTGCATTAGGGCACCTCGAAATCCTCATGTCCCGACAAGGTCGGGACACTCCGGTTTTGAAGTTTATCCCGATGCAATCGGGACTCATGACACTTTTTAGAGGTGCCCATTAGTAGTGACGTGAAACAAGTGACAAGTTCTTATGTGAGGAGTAGTGCACCTTGTGCGCGAAACGATCTTGACGACTTCG